>JAJBSZ010000220.1 GCA_020861125.1 Planctomycetota bacterium
CCCACGCGATGGTGGAGAGGAGGCCGTTGCCGGAGCGGATGGCTGTTTCCCCGGGGGGCATCAGCCTGACACAGCCGGTGCCGTAGGTGTTCTTGACCATCCCGCTTTCGAAACAACAATGGCCGAACAGCGCCGCCTGCTGGTCGCCCGCCACACCGGCGATGGGCACTTCACCGCCCAGAATATCGGCGGCGGCCATGCCGTAAAGGCCGGCGGAAGGCTTGACCTCGGGCAGGAGGGACCGGGGGATATCCAGCGCGCGGAGGATCTCGTCGTCCCAGTCCAGCCGGTGGATGTCAAAGAGCATGGTGCGGCTGGCGTTGGAATAGTCGGTGGCATGGACGCGGCCCCGGGTGAGGTTCCAGATCAGCCAACTGTCCACCGTGCCGAAGGCCAGTTCGCCCCGTTCCGCCCGGTCCCGGGCGCCGGGCACGTTGTCCAGAAGCCAGCCGATTTTGGTGGCGGAGAAATAGGCGTCCACCACCAGGCCGGTCCGATCGCGAATGCGGTTGGCGATGGGGCTGGCGGCCAGCGCGGCACAGTGATCGGCGGTGCGCCGGCACTGCCAGACAATGGCGTTGTGGATCGGTTGGCTGGTTTGGCGGTCCCAAATCACGGTGGTCTCACGCTGGTTGGTAATGCCAATGGCGGCGATGTGGCTGGCGTCGGCGCCGATGCGGGCCCGAGCTTCGGCCATCACCGCCATCTGCGACGACCAGATCTCCATCGGATCCTGTTCCACCCAGCCCGGTCGAGGGTAAATCTGTTTGACCTCCAGCTGCGCCACGCTCTGCGCCTCCCCGCCCTTGTCGAACAGGATGCAGCGCGAGCTGGTGGTGCCCTGATCCAGAGCCATGAGATAATGCCTCACCCGTGTCCCTCCCCGTTTTTTTTCGACCACTCCGAGCGGTCCACCGCCGGTTCCGGTACCAGCCTACGGCAGCCACCGCGCCCGGGGCAACGAAAATCCTCCGTCGGGAATGTGGTCATTATTCCCTGGCAGCGGGGAATCGCAAAAGACATAATCGGTAGGCAGGGGGACGGACCGCCATCGGGCGGCACCACCGCGAAAGGATTTATCCCATGATGGACGACAAAGCCAAGATGCTGGCCGGCTCCCTGTACCGGGCTTCCGGTGCCGGGCTGCCGGCGGAACGGCTGGCCGCCAAAACGCTGTGCCAGGAATACAACGTACTCCATCCCGCCCGCCTGCCCCACGAAGGCATGGACCTCCTGCGCCGCCTCTTCGGCCGCTTGGGCGACAACGGCGAGATCTGCCAGCCGTTCTACTGCGACTATGGCTACAACATCGAGGTCGGAAACAACTTCTACGCCAACCACCACTGCGTGATCCTCGATCCGGCGCGGGTGGTGTTCGGCGACAACGTCATGATCGGGCCCAACTGCGGCTTTTACACTGCCGGCCACCCCCTGGTGGCGGCAGAACGCACCGCCCTCTGGGAGTTCGCCCACCCCATCCGCGTCGGCGACGACGTCTGGTTCGGCGGCAACGTCGTGGTGTTGCCGGGGGTGAGCGTCGGGTCGGGCACGGTGGTGGGCGCCGGCAGCGTGGTGACCAAATCACTGCCGGCCGGCGTGCTGGCCGCTGGCAATCCCTGCCGGGTGCTGCGGGAGGTGACGGCGGCGGACCGCATGCTGCCGGATTGGTGCTAAGGAAACGGACAACCTTGTCGGCA
Organism: Planctomycetota bacterium; assembly: GCA_020861125.1. The sequence continues at coordinate 1,698 of JAJBSZ010000220.1, forward strand.
GGATGACAATTTTGTCCGCCCGCGGCCCGATCTTCAACGCCGCAAACGGCGAAAGTAAAGGGTAAGGAAACGCGACAAAAAAAAGTATCCAGCCGTAACTCGGTGCCGTGGGCGGAATACGCTCCCAACAGCACCAGCCAGAGAACGAAGGGATCTTCCAGGATTAGAATTTTCCCACAGTGGCAAACCGCTTGTTATCCCCATTGGCAGGACAAAAAAAACTTGGCGATTTCCGCCAGTGACTAAAGGAGGGCAAAGCCATGGGTATTCTGTACTGCCGCGCCGTCAGGTCTCCGTCGATCCGCTCCCGCATCGGGAAACGATCCGGATGGGCGGGGCGAACCTCCAAACCGGTCACCGCCGCTCCTTTCGTCCGACAGTGACTGCCCCGCGCCGGTTGTCGTCCACCGGATGCATTCCCGACGGCGCGGGAACGACCATTTGCCAATCATCCCAAGCCCCGGCCGCGAGGAATGCGCTGCCGGGGCGTTTTTTTCGGGCTGGCACCGCCGGGTGCGCCGGTGGCCGTCAGTGCCCGGTACCGTCCGGCCCGCCAATCATCCAGCCGGAGGACAGGCGAACACATCGGCGGTAAAGGTCATGACCGTCGTGTCCGGACGTCGCCAGGCGTCCCAGTCTAGGCCGGCCTTGTCGCGACAGCAATGACCCAAGAACTCCTCCACCGTCCAGCCCGTCTCCGTCGCCACCTGTGGTAGGAAACAGCCGGTACGACCGCCCGAAACGACATAGATTCCGTCGACGCCCAGAGCTATCGCCTCCGGATCCGGACACGGCCGTAACGGCGATAGCACCGAAATGTCGATGGCAACCCCGGTCAGATCCTCCGGGGTCAGGCGAGCGCCCGCGAAGCGGGGATCCTCGCGGGCCGAGAGATACGTATACTCCGCCACCGTCTGGTACAGCGGCGTCTCGGCCGTGAAGCAGCCGAGGCAGCCGCGCAGGTTTCCGTCGAGTTTTAGGGTCACGAAACAGCCGCACCGTTCCCGGAGCGCCGGCCGCCCTGGGTCCTCGGGTTCCACCCGTCGTCCGGTTACGGCGGCGGCCAGCGCCGTCCGGGCGATGGCGCAGACCGTTTCCGTATCAACCGCATCAAGGGTCGCCATGGTCATTCCTTTCCGCCACCCGGGCAAACTCGTCGGCTTGTTGCAGACCCCACAATTTGATGTGGCGGATAAACGTGTGCATCCCCCCGAGGATCGCCAGGGTAAATCCGACGCGGCCGTCGCGGATGCCGCCGCGAACGAAGTAGTCGTGGAACACCCGCCACAGCCCCGAGACGCAGGCGGTGGGCAGACTGGTGCGCCGGCCGCGACTCCACGCCTTTTCCGCCCACAGGGTCGAGTATAACTGGAATTTTTCGAAATATTTCTTGGTGGACCGGTAGGGATAATGGATGAGCACTCCGTCCAGTCGGCGGGTGGGTCGGTCTCCCACCTGCGGGTCCTGGTGCACCTCGCCAGCAAAGGTAACGCTGCCCCGACGGAACAGGCGCGGGATCCATTCGCCCGACCAGGAGGAGGAGCGGAGCGGCCGACCAAAAACGCAGCTGTTCCGCTGCAGCAAATAGATGTCGCAGATGGGATCGGCAACCGCGGCGAGCACGGCGTCACGCAGTGCCGGGGTCACCAGTTCGTCGGCATCGATCTGCAGGACCCAGTCTCCCGTGGCCTGGGCATAGGCCCAGTTGGTCTGGTCGGAGAAATTGGTAAAGGTACGGCGCAGAACCCGAGCTCCCGCCGCTTCCGCCACCGCCACCGTCCGGTCTTCCGACCAGGAGTCGACCACCAGGATTTCGTCCGCCCAGCGCAGGCGGTCCAGGCATAGCGGCAGCATTTCCTCTTCGTTGCGGGTGAGGACGACAGCGGAAACGGTGGCCATCGGATTACCGCTCCATCCAC
>JAJBSZ010000025.1 GCA_020861125.1 Planctomycetota bacterium
TTCGCCACCCGTATCTGGTTTGAAATGATATTGCTCGGCTTCAAGATCAACGAGAACCTGGAAAAAATACGCGACAAATAGCCCGCACTCCGCGCCGCCGAGGGGAATTTCCAGGCGACCATTCGCGGACGAGGTGCCAGTGCCGCGAACCCTTCATATAAGCAGAGGATTGCCCTATGCCTGAAATGAGCTACGAACGCATCAACGACTACGGCTCCATCACCATCTCCCTGGCCAGTCCCAACGACATCCGGTCCTGGTCCTACGGCGAGGTGAAGACGCCGGAGACGATCAACTACCGCACCTACCGTCCGGAAAAGGACGGCCTGTTCTGCGAGCGGATCTTCGGGCCCGAGCGCGACTGGGAATGCTCCTGCGGCAAGTTCAAGGGCATCAAGTACAAGGACATCATCTGCGACCGCTGCGGCGTGAAGATCACCCACTCCAAGGTGCGGCGCACCCGCATGGGGCACATCAACCTGGCGGTGCCGGTGGTGCACATCTGGTTTTTCCGGGCCATGCCGTCGCGTCTCGGTACCCTGCTGGGCGTGAAATCCACCGCCCTGCAGCAGATCATCTATTTCCAGCGCTATGTGGTGACCGATCCGGGCGACACCCCGCTGAAACCGGCGGAGGTGCTTTCCGAGGACGGTTTCCGGGAAGCCCGGGACAAGTACGGCTCCTCCTTCAAGGCCATGATGGGGGCGGAGTCGGTGCGGGAGCTCCTGAAGGGACTGGACCTCATCACCCTGGAACAGGAGTTGAAAGAACAACTGGCGGTCTGTACGCAAAAGCTCAAGACCGAAACGCTGGTGAAACGGCTGCGGCTGGTGCAGGCGCTTATCGCCGGCAAGAACGATCCGGCCTGGATGGTCATGGATGTGGTGCCGGTGATCCCGCCCGACCTGCGGCCGCTGGTGCCGCTGGACAGCGGCAACTTCGCCACCTCCGACCTGAACGACCTTTACCGGCGCGTCATCTACCGGAACAACCGGCTGGCGAAACTGCTGGACCTGAACGCCCCGTCGGTGATCGTCCGCAACGAAAAACGCATGCTGCAGCAGGCGGTGGACGCGTTGTTCGACAACAGCCGCTGCAAACGGCCGGTGCAGGGCGCCGGCAACCGGCCGCTCAAATCGTTGACCGACATGATTAAGGGCAAGCAAGGCCGTTTCCGCGCCAACCTGTTGGGTAAGCGCGTGGACTACTCCGCCCGTTCCGTCATCATCGTCGGCCCCGAACTCAAATTGGATCAGGTGGGTCTGCCCAAGAAGATCGCCCTCGAGCTGTTCCAGCCGTTCATCATCCGTAAGCTCAAGGAAAAGGGTCTGGCCGACACCATCAAGAGCGCCAAGACCATGCTGGAGCGGAAGGACGAGGAGATCTGGGACGTCCTCGAGGAGGTGATCGAAGGGCATCCGGTGATGCTGAACCGCGCCCCTACCCTGCACCGCATGGGCATCCAGGCGTTTTACCCGGTGCTGGTGGAAGGCGAAGCCATCCGGATCCACCCGCTGGTATGTTCCGGCTTCAACGCCGACTTCGACGGCGACCAGATGGCGGTGCACCTGCCGCTGACGGTGGAATCGCAGGTGGAGGCGTCGCTCCTCATGATCTCCACCGCCAACATCTTCTCGCCGGCCCACGGCAACCCCATCATCACGGCCGACCTCGACATCGTGCTCGGCTGCTACTACCTGACCCTGGTCCGCACCGGACTCAAGGGCGAGGGCATGGTGTTCAAGGACGTTATGGACGCCATCGAGGCCTACGAGGAAGGGCTGATCCACCTCCAGTCCCGCATCTACGTTCGCTTCCCCGCCGGCACCGAGGCGGTGGTGGAGACCAAGGACGACGACTGGGTACGCATCGAATATGGGAAAGCCGAGAATGGCGAGGTGGAAAAGAGGATTCTCACCGCCGCCGAGGAACCCAAGCGCAAGCGCCGCTGTTTCCTGCCGACGTCGGTGGGGCGCATCCTGTTCCACGACATGATGCCGGACGGCATGCCGTTCTACAACAAGCTGATGAACAAGAAGGCGCTTAATTCCTGCGTGTCCGACTGCCACCTGCGGCTCGGCCGCGGCGCCACGGTGGAATTCCTCGATTCCACCAAGGAGACCGGGTTCCATTATGCCACGCTGTCGGGGCTGTCTTTCTCCACTTACGACCTGCGGACGCCGCCCAGCAAAGCGGAGATCATCCGCCAGGCCGAGGAAAAGGTTGCGATCATCGAAGAGGCCCACCAGATGGGCGACATCACCGACGGCGAGCGCTATAACCAGATCGTCGACGCCTGGACCCATGTGACCGAAGCCATCACCGTGGATCTGCTGAAGGAACTTCGGAGCCACACGTCGCGGGATGGCGTGCCGTATCTCAACCCGATCTGGGCGATGTTCGATTCGGGCGCGCGAGGGGCGAGCCCCCAGCTCCGCCCGCTAGCCGGCTTCCGCGGCCTGATGACCAAGCCCAACGGCCGCATCATCGAGACGCCCATCCGCGCCAATTTCCGCGAAGGGCTGCGCGGGCTGGAATATTTCTCGTCGACCCACGGTGCCCGCAAGGGTCTGGCCGATACCGCCCTGAAAACGGCCGATTCCGGGTACCTCACCCGCAAGCTGGTGGAAGTGGCGCAGGACGCCACCATCACCACCATCGACTGCGGCACCGTCAACGGCGTGCCCAAGGGGGCGGTGACCTCGGGCGAGCACGAGGAGGTGAGCCTGGCCGATAACATCTTCGGCCGCATCGCCTGCGACAACATCGTTGACATCCTCACCGGTGAACTGGTGGTGGCCAAGGGCCAGTTGATCGACCGGCCGGCTGCCCGCCGCATTCAGGAACTGGATCTCGGCAAGATCCGTGTACGTAGCCCGCTGGCCTGCGAATGCACCCACGGCATCTGCGCCAAGTGCTATGGCATGGACCTCTCCACCGGCAAGTTGGTGGAGCCGGGCACGGCGGTGGGCGTCATCGCCGCCCAGTCCATCGGCGAGCCGGGCACCCAGCTCACCATGCGGACGTTCCATATCGGCGGCATCGCCAAGCACGCGGTGCGGGAGTCGGAGCTGCGCGCCGATGTCGGCGGTCACGTCAAATTCTCCAACCTCAAGGTGGTGGAATCGATCCGCAAGGACGAAAAGGGCAAGGACGTGCGCATCCCGGTGGTGCTCAACCGGAACGGCGCCCTGATCATCTGCGACGAGCGCGGCCGGGAGATCGGCGAGCCCATGGACGTGCCGGCCGGCGCTACCCTTCGGGTCAAGGAAGGCGAGGTGGTGAAACCGCGCCAGGCTCTGGCCAACTGGGACGCGTACAACACGCCGCTGCTGTCGGAAAAGGCCGGCTTTATCCGCTTCGAGGACATCGTCGAAGGCGCCACCATGCGGATGGAAGCGGACGCCTCCGGCTTTGAGCGGAAAGTCATTCTCGAACACAAGGGCGACCTGCAGCCGCAAATCCTCATCCTGGGCGAGGACCGGGAAAGCATTCTCGCCTACTATTCGGTGCCGGAAAAGGCCCACCTGCGGGTGGACGAAGGCGATTACGTCGAAGCCGGCGCGGAATTGGCGCGGACGCCCCGGGAAATGGGCACTACACAGGACATCAC
>JAJBSZ010000217.1 GCA_020861125.1 Planctomycetota bacterium
CCCTGACCCTGGTCCGTCGTCGGGCTCGGTTGGGGGTGCGGGATCTGGTGGCCCCCGGCACCGCCGCCGTTTGGCAGGCGCTGGCGGTCATGGTCGGCGACGCGCCGGACGCGGTGGAAGCCATGCTGAAACGGTTGTCCGGCAACAACGCGCAGGTCCACGAGCTGGCTGGCGCTCTCCTGTGTCTCCGTCACGTTTTTCTGTTCATGACCGGACAGGCCTACGCTGCCCGCGGCATTCCGGACGAACCACCGGACAGGGATCCCCTGACCGTTCTCGTGCACGGCCTGTGCCTCCTCCGCATCGATCCAACCCGTCTACCGCCGCTCCTGGACCAGTACCGGGACACCGCGGCGGCCGCCCGGGAGAGCGGTTACCGCTGGCTGGCCGAACAGTTCGATGCGCTGGCGGCCACCGCTGGCGACACAACGGTCGACGCTACCAGCCACTGGCCCGTCCTCGCCCGCCTGTTTCAGGGTGACGACGAATGGCGTCGGGGACTCCGGGCCCTGGAGGACCTGGCGCTGGACGACACGGCCGACACCGGACCACCAAGCCGGCGTCTGGCCTGGCTGGTATCCATGCCGGACAAACCGGCGGATCCCTACGTGCCGTTCGCTATCCAGCCGGTGGAACAAACTCTGGGCCGGGACGGCGCCTGGTCCAAGGGGCGCAATGTCGCCCTGCGGCGCATCTTCCACCACGCCGACGATCTCGACTACGCCTGTGATCAGGATCGGATGGTGTTTTCCACCCTGCGCTACGACTTCGACGGCACGTCCTCCGGCTTCCGCTTCGATGCCGCCGCCGCCCTGCCCCATCTCGTCGGTCATCCCCTGGTGTTCCGGGGCGATGCCGGCGGGGCCAAACTGGATGTCGTGGCCGGCGAATTCGAGCTGTCGGTGACGGAGATCGACGGCGGTTGCGAAATCTCCCTGGAACCGCCGCTGGCGGAATTCCTCGGCGAAGCCGTGCCTGGCGATCGCGACGAACTGCCGGATACCGTCGCCCGCCTGGAGACGCCGACCCGGCTACGGGTGCTGCGCCTCGGCGGCCGCGAACGGCGGTTGGCGCGGGTGGTCGGGGACGGCCTGCACGTGCCGCCCCGGGGCCGGGAGGAGGCGGTGCGCACCCTCGGACAGCTCGCCGGGAAGATCCGCTTGCTGTCGGACATTCCGGAACTGGCGGGCGAGGGTGAAGTGGTGGAGGCTGACGCCCTGCCCCGATTTCATATCATGCCGCAAAATCCCGGTCTCAAGGTCGAGGTATGGGCGCATCCCCTGGGTGATGACGGGCCGGCCTATCGGCCGGGACGGGGCGGAAGGGTACTCACAGCGGTGGTGGACGGCCGGACCCTCCGAACCAGCCGCCGGCTGCGCCGGGAACAGGAATTGGCCGAAGCGGCGACGGCGGCCTGTCCCAGTCTCGAGAACCACGCCGACGGCGACCTGTCCTGGCGGCTGGACGATCCCGAGGACGCCCTCGCCTTCCTGGCTGAAGCCGAGGATCTGACGGATCGCGCCGTCCTCACCTGGCCCAAGGGCGGCCGCTTCCGGGTGCGGCGCTGCCGCAGCCTGGGCGGGCTATCGCTCCGGGTCAACAGTTCGCAGGAATGGTTCGAGCTGGACGGCTCTCTCCGGGTCGACGAGAACCTGGTGCTGGATATGCGGCAGCTCATGGCGGCTATCCATGCCGCGCCGGGTCGGTTCGTGGCCATCGGCGACGGCGAGTACCTGGCATTGACCACCGAGCTGCGCCGGCAGCTGGGGGATCTCGAAGCCTTGGGAGAGTTCCACAACGGCGTCTTCCGCCTGCACGATCTCGCGGGCGCGGCCCTGGAGGACCTGGAGGCGGCGGGAGCTGATCTCGATGCCGACGCTGCCTGGCGGCGGCGGCTGCAACGCCGTCGCGACCTGGCCACCTTCAGCCCGGAACCGCCGCCGGAGTTTCGCGCCACGCTCCGCCCCTACCAGCTCGAGGGCTTCCGCTGGCTGAGCCGTCTGGCCGAATGGGGCGCCGGCACTTGTCTCGCCGATGACATGGGATTGGGTAAAACCATCCAGGCCCTGGCGCTCCTCTGCCGGCGATCGGCCCTGGGCCCGGCGCTGGTGGTGGCGCCCACCAGCGTCTGCCACAACTGGATCGCCGAGACGGGCCGCTTCGCTCCGAACCTCACCATCGCCCCGTTCGGGGACAGTAACCGGGAGTCTCAGGTGGCACGGCTCGGCGCCGGCGACGTTCTCATCACCTCCTACAGCCTGCTGCGGCAGGAAAATGACCTGCTGTCCGGCCGGCGCTGGGCCACGGTGGTGCTGGATGAAGCGCAGGCCATCAAAAACATCGCTGCCAAGCGTTCCAAGGCGGCCATGGCTCTGGATGCCGGCTTCCGCTGTATCACCACCGGAACGCCCATCGAAAACCATCTCGGCGAATTGTGGAACCTGTTCCGCTTCATCAACCCGCATCTCCTGGGATCCTGGCGGCGGTTCCAAAACCGTTTCGCCGCCCCCATCGAGCGGTTCCACGACCGGGAGGCGGCGGAGCGGCTGCGGCGGATCATCCGTCCATTCATCCTCCGCCGGACCAAAAGTCAGGTGCTGGAATCCCTGCCGCCCAAAACCGAAATCACCCTGGCGGTGGAGTTGGGGGAACGAGAACGGGCTTTCTACGAATCCCTGCGCCGAACGGCGCTGGAACGGCTGGAAGCGGATCCCGCCGGGCACGAGAAAAAGCGCTTTCAGATCCTGGCCGAAATCATGCGTCTGCGCCGGGCCTGCTGCGCGCCGGAACTGGTGGCCGGCGGGGAAGGCATCCCGTCGGCCAAACAGGAACAGTTCCGCACCACCCTGGCGGAATTGGTGGACAACGATCACAAGGTTCTGGTGTTCAGCCAGTTTGTCGATCACCTGTCCATCATCCGCCGGCATCTGGACAACCAGGGGTATGCGTACCAGTATCTGGACGGTTCCACCCCGGCCAAAGCCAGGAAAAAAGCGGTGGAAGACTTTCAGGCCGGCATCGGCGACGTGTTCCTGATCTCCCTCAAGGCGGGCGGTCTCGGCCTCAACCTCACCGCCGCTGATTACGTAATCCATATGGATCCGTGGTGGAATCCGGCGGTGGAGGACCAGGCGTCTGACCGCGCCCACCGTATCGGTCAGGAAAAACCGGTCACCGTCTACCGGCTGGTGGCGGCAGGCACCATCGAGGAAAAGATCGTCCAGCTCCATGGCGACAAACGGGACCTGGCGGACAACCTCCTCTCCGGCGCGGATCAGGCGGCGCAACTGGATCTCGACGAGATCGTGCGGTTGCTTCGGGACGGCTGAAGTACTCCGGCCGATCCAGCGACGGGCCGACCGACCGCGGCAATTCACTTCAGGTACTGCAGCATTTCGGAAATCCGGTAGGCGGTCTCCAGCAACTTGGGCGCCGCCGCCTCGAGTTCCTCCACGCTGAGATAATTCGAAAAACCGCTGATACACAAGGCGGCGATCGGCTGGTCGTCGGCATCGCAAATGGCGGCCGCCGCCCCGTTGAGATTCTGGACGTGTTCCTCCCGTTCCCAGGCGATGCGGGTGGCGCGGATTTCCTCCAGTTCGCACTTGAGG
>JAJBSZ010000049.1 GCA_020861125.1 Planctomycetota bacterium
CGCCAAGACCGTCGCCGAAGGCCGGTGGGCCAAATCCGAGGACTTCTGCTACTGGGATTACCCGCTGGTGGAGCTCTACGGCAAGACAATGGGTATCGTCGGTTTCGGCCGGATCGGCCAGACCGTCGCCAAGATCGCGGTCGCCTTCGGCATGAAGGTCCTGGCCTACGACGAATTCGTCAATAAGGAACTGGAAACCGCCGACATCAAGTACGCCAGCCTCGATGACGTGCTTTCCAAATCGGACGTGATCAGTCTGCACGTGCCGCTGTTTGATTCCACCAAGGGCATGATAAACGCCGCTTCCATCGCCAAGATGAAGGACGGGGTGATCATCATCAACACCTCCCGCGGTCCGCTGGTGGTGGAGGAAGACATGGTCAAGGCGCTGGAAAGCGGCAAGGTGGCCGGCTACGGCACCGACGTCGTGTCGGTGGAACCGATCCTCGCCTCCAACCCGCTGCCCAAGACCAAGAACTGTCTGGTTACGCCGCACATCGCCTGGGCACCCAAGGCGGCCCGCGAGCGGCTGATGAACATCGCGGTTGACAACCTGGCTGCCTTCCAGAAGGGCAGTCCCATCAACGTCGTCAACAAGTAACGCATCGCCTCCATTTCAGAGAGAGAAAGAGAGCGGTATTCGGGCATGGGGGCGGCAAGCCCCCATGCTTTTCTCTGTCCGCTGCGCTTGCCGGGCTCTGCGCCAGACGGCACGGCTCCCTGGAACATCCGGCAACGCCCCAGCCGTCCACGGCAATGTTCCGCCTGCCTGTGTCGATAACCCCTCCTCGGCCAAGCACGCCGGTCGCGCCCGTCGGGAATGACCCAATGGGGTCGGCTCTGGTCATGGGGGCAGCGTTGTCGCTGGAAATTGGGTATCGCCCATGCTTGATATGTCTTGCCTCCGTCCCGCCATGCGGTGGATCGTACTGGTCGTTTGTTCCTTCGCCCTGATCTGGCTGTTGGGCTGGCTCTCCGTTCCTGCTCATATCCTCCTTGCCGCTATGATGAGCGGCGTGTTGTTGTCGACCCGGGGCGGCAGTGTCCGCCTTCCCAAGGGAATCTTCGTCCTGGCCCAAGGTGTTATCGGCAGCATGATCGCCCGGTCCATGACCGGAGCCGCCTTTTTCGAGATGATCGACCACTGGGCGATCATGGTGGTTCTGGTGGTATCGGTCACGCTGGTCAGCACTGGCCTTGGCTGGTGGCTGGCCCGCACCGGTGCCTTGCCCGGTTCCACCGCCATCTGGGGAACCTCCCCCGGCGGAGCGCTGATCATGACCGTCATGTCGGAGGATTACGGCGCCGATTCCCGATTGGTGGCGTTCATGCAATACTCGCGGGTCATCCTCGTGACCCTGGTGGCGACCATAGTGGCGGGTATATGGGGAGAGGTCCGGACCGGCGGCGAGCAGGTGGTGGTACTTACCGCTTTGGCCGGCAGCGCCTGGTCCAGCTATGCCGTAACCTTCGCGCTGGCCCTGAGCGGTGCGGCGGTCTCCCGGTTTATCCGCTTTTCTTCCGCCCCGATGCTCGTGCCGTTATTCCTCGGATCGATCCTGAATGTGCTGGGCCTGGTGGAGCTGGACCTTCCCGGCTGGGTGCTTGCCGGGGCCTACGTGATGATTGGCTGGAGTATCGGCCTGCGCTTTTCGGCTGAAATTTTATATCACGCGCTGTCAGCCCTGCCGCGCATTCTGGCGACACTCCTCGGCATGATCGGCATCTGCGGCGTTCTTTCCGCCGTGTTCGGCCGATTGCTCGGCATGGATCCCATCACCGCCTATCTCGCCACCAGCCCGGGCGGCATCGACGCCATCGCCATCCTCTCCATGTCCATCGGCGGCAACATGTCGTTCGTCATGGCGGCCCAGACCCTGCGCCTGATCGTCGTGATTCTCGCCGGTCCCTTCCTCGCCGCCTTTGTCGCCCGCAAAACCGGCTACCTCCCCCGGTCGGGGCCGACGGAAAAGGACAAATAACTTGACAACCCATTCACGAATCATAATAATCCGCCACCGCGGAGGTCTCGCATTGGAATATTAATATGTAATGGCGAAGGCCAGTTGTGCCGGGGTATTCGGTATTGTACGGTGAGGGAGCCGGTTGCGGCCGGGGGCGGAGGCATCGGCGGCGCTTCCCACCGGGCGTTATTTCGAGGAGTGCATGGTGGCGGACCGGGATTTGGATGGCGCCGATCTGGCGGCGATACTGGAGGCTTTCGCGGCGTTGCGGGTCTCCCCGAGTGCGCTGGAAGAATCGCTGGGCATCGCCCTGGACAACGCTTCCGAGGCCGACCTCGTGCGGATGCGGCACGTCCATGCCTACATGCGCCACGACAAACTCACGCTGAGCCGCGCCATCACCGCCGCCAACAAGGGTACGCGGGTCGTCAAGAAAAAATCCACCACCGTCATCCGTCAGAAGCGTTCCTCCACCACCACCGTTCGTCGGGCAGAGCCGGCCGAAAAGGAAAAGCCCGAAGGCAGAAAGCGCCCGGTCCGGCGCGCCGCCGGCAAGGACAACCTGCTCATTGTCGAAAGTCCGGCCAAAGCCAAGACCATCAAGAAATTCTTGGGTGGCGATTTCGTGGTCAAGGCCTCCATGGGCCACGTCCGCGACATTCCCACCAAGGGTAAGGACCGGTCCGACATCGGCATCGATTTCGGCAACCGGTACCAGCCCTACTACGTGCCTATCGAATCCCGGGAAAAGGTAATCAAGGAACTGCGCGCCGCCGCCGACAAGGCCGCCCATGTCTACCTCGCGCCCGACCCGGACCGTGAGGGAGAGGCCATCGCCTGGCACCTCAAGGAAATGCTGGAGCTGCCGGACGACCGGGTGAGCCGGGTAACGTTCAATGCCATCACCAAATCGGCAGTCAAGGAGGCCATGGCGCATCCGGCCAAGGTCAACATGGATCTGGTGAACGCCCAACAGGGGCGTCGGGTGCTGGACCGTATCGTCGGGTACCGCCTGTCGCCGTTCCTGTGGAAAAAGGTGACCAAGGGCCTGTCCGCCGGCCGGGTGCAGTCGGTGGCGGTGCGGCTGGTGGCGGAGCGGGAGCAGGAGATCCAGGCCTTCACCACCACCGAATTCTGGCGCATCCGTGCCACCCTGGCGCCGGAAGAGTCGCTGCGGGACGAATTCCAGGCGGAAATGGTGGGCTGGCAGGGGAAAGAATTCGTGGTGCCGGGCAGCGACAAGAAGGCGCCCCGCACCCCCACCGCGCCCGACGAAGCCACTGCCCAGGCCATCGCCGAAGCCGTGGCCAACGTTCCCTACCGGGTGACCGAGGTCAGCGAGCGCGAGGTCAAGGGCCGGCCGTCGCCGCCGTTCATCACCTCCAGCCTGCAGCAGGCCGCATCCAATTTGCTGCGTCTCGGGGCTCAGCGCACCATGCGCATCGCCCAGCAACTTTATGAAGGGGTGGAAATCGAGGGGGAGTCCACCGGCCTCATCACCTACATGCGAACCGATTCCACCCGCATCGCCCCGGAAGCGGTGGCGGAAGTGCGGGAGTATATCGGCCAGAATTTTGCGCCGCCCTACCTGCCTGCCAAGCACAACGCCTACTCCATCCGCAAGGGAGCCCATGAC
>JAJBSZ010000256.1 GCA_020861125.1 Planctomycetota bacterium
CCACCGGTATCATCCCCGCGTTGATGGAAGCGAACCTTTCGCCAGACGACATCGACGCCGTGGTCATCACCCACTTCCATCGGGATCACGTGGGCGGCCTGATGCACCGGGGCCAGCCGGTCTTCCCCAACGCCGAGCTTTACGTGCCCCGGGTCGAGGTGAACAAATGGTCCGATCCCGGTACCGATTTTCTGCTGGCGTACAACGTCCGCACCAACGCCTTCGAAGCCGGCCGGGAGATCCTGCCGGGCGTGACCGCCCAACCCGCCTACGGCCATACCCCGGGCCATACCGTTTTTCTGGTGGAGAACGACGGCGGCCGGATTCTTATCGTCGGGGATCTCATTCACGTGCCGGGCGTTCAGCTGCCCCGGCCGGAACTGGCGGTAACCTACGACGTGGATCCGGCCCAGGCGGTCGCCAGCCGCCTGCGGGTGTTCTCCGCCGCCGCCGCCGAAGAGCTTCCCATCGCCGCCATGCACATCCCCTTCCCGGGCATGGGAACCCTGGCGGCGGAGGGCGCCGGGTTCCCCTTCACACCGCTGACGGAATAGTTCCGCCTACTCGATACGACCACACTGGACGGCCTTGCGGCCGTCCATTTTTGTTGACCACTACGGGATTGCCCGAACCGATCGACTCTCCCGACCGTCGGGAAACAAGAGCACCGGAACATCCGGTTACCGACGGTACAGGTGGATGCCACAATACGCACGGCATGAAAACCGGGTACCATCTACCCCCCTGCCCATCGTTCCCGGAGCACCGAGCCGGTGGGCTATGAAACCGCTCCCAAACAACGGGTCCGCGGCGACGTCAGACCGCCTGACCGTCGGGGCGCCGCCGGTGGAAAATACGCCGGCCACAGTGTTTCCTCTTGAAACTGGTCAACGGAAATGGTACCATATACCCAGAATCTGAGGAAAAAATTCCTTAAACCCTTATCTTGAAGTATACGGTACGTGCCGTGGCGGCTGCCAGTCGCGTGGCCTTTCCGATGGATGCGTTGATGGCGATGGCTTCCTGGAACTGGAAAGGCAAGGATGGCGGCGGGGGCACGCTTCTGTACGAATCGGGCAATTGGGGCGATATCCTGAAGATGCTGTGGCTTCTCGCCATCATTGCCTGGCGGCAACAGGGTGGCGCCCCCATCCGGTATTTCGATCCGTTTGCCGGTGAGGTACGGTATCCGCTGGGGCGGGCGTATGCTTCCCGCATCCGCCAAGCGGGACTGTCCGAGCTCGACGGGCTGGCGGCGCCGTTTCTGCAAGCCGCCCGTTGGCCATCCTGCGCCGCCGCCGCCCGGTTTCTCATTCCGGGACCGGTGGAAGTGTTCGACGCCGACCCGGAGCGCCGCGCCCGCTGGCGGCAGGTACCTGGCGTCACGGTGCTGGACGGAACGTCGGGCTGGGAGATCCTGGCCCGGCGGGAACCGGACCCGGATGGTCTGTGGCTGGTGGATCCCTACGATTTTTTGGCGGAGTGGCGGCAGCATCTGGACCACCTCATGGCCACGACCCGAACCTGTTCGGTGCTCCTCTATCTGTACAACCGATCCGCCCGGAGCGCCGAGGCATTCAGGGACTACCGGGCGTTCCGTTCCGCTCTCGACGAGGCCTGCGGCGAACGGCCGAAATGGCTGGGTCGGGTGGCGGCCGATGCGTTTCTGCCGCGGTCCCATCATGAAGTGCTGTTCCTCCCGGGTGAGAGCGATCGGGCGCGGGAGGACTTAGCCGCTTTGGGGGAAGAATTGGGTCGGCGGGCGTACCTCGTGGCGGCCGGGCTGGAGCGGGCCGGTATTTTCCACGGTTGACGCCCGGGCTTCCACCCCTCAGTGCGCGGAACGGGACCATAGGACCGACAGCTATTGATATACCTACAAGGAATATCCGCTTCCGGTCGGGGACCGGCGGCGGCACGCAGGAAGATGCCCCGGCGTTCCGGGAGCACCAGATAAGGGAGAGGTTATGAGTCCAGGCAATATGACCAAGGTGGTCGACAAGGCCGGTACCGAACCGGACGTGGTGGCGGTGGTGCGCAAATGGAAATCCAAACGCGGATCGCTGATCATGGTGCTGCACGAGATCCAGAACGCCCGTGGCTATGTTCCCCGTGACGTCGCCCTCTATCTTTCGCGCGAACTCAATGTCCCCCTGGCCCGCATCTACGAGGCGCTCACCTTTTACCACTATTTCAAGCTGGAACCCCCCGGCAAGGCCGTCATCTCCGTCTGCACCGGCACCGCCTGCTATCTCAAAGGCGCCCAGGCGCTGGTGGACGAATTCGTCAAGGAAACTGGCGCCCAGGTCGGCGGCTCCACCGAGGACAAGCTGTTCCACCTCCAGTGCGTACGCTGCGTGGGCTGTTGTGGTCTGGCTCCGGTGGCCATCGTCAACGGCAAAACCTACGGCAAACTGACTCCGCCCGACATCAAGAAGATCGTCCACGAATGGCGGGAGCATTTCTCCGGCGATCCCGCCCCCGAAACCACCGCCTAGGGTTTCCGCGCGGTCGATCCGCCGGAGACCAGAACCGGATCCCGCCAGGGATCCGGCGGGGGCGCTGCGCCGCCTTGCCTCGCCGCCCCTTCCCGGTTCATCCGCCCCCTTTGCCCCGTCAACCGTTGTCCCGACACAGGAGCGATACCATGCCCAAGGTAGATCTCAAGGAAATCCGCGAAAGAGAACATGCGAAACAACAGGCGTTCAAAGCCCGGCTTTTTGTCTGCGCCTCCACCGGCTGCATCGCCTCCGGCTGCAAGGCGGTCATGTCGGCCGTCACCGCCGGCCTGAAATCCCACGGTCTGGAAAAGGACGTGCAGATCGTGCCCACCGGCTGCATGGGTCTGTGCAGCCACGGCCCGCTCATCCGCACCGAGGTTCAGGGCCAGCCCCCCGTCCTCTACACCGAAATGGACGACATGCTGGCCCGGCTGATGGTGGCGGAACACCTCGAGCCCGCCATCAAGCGTCCGGACACCTTCGCCGGCGTGCCGGATTTCCTGATGGAACACACCCTCAGCCTCGACACCCCGTTCTTCACCGATCAGGTCAAGGTGGTGCTGGCCAATTCCGGCCACATCGTTCCTGAATCCATCGACGACTACATCGCCGACGGCGGCTATCAGGCCCTGGAACGGGTCTTCACGAAGATGACGCCGGAAGAGGTGATCAAGGAGATCCTGGACAGCGGCCTGCGCGGCCGCGGCGGCGGCGGCTTCCCCACCGGCAAAAAGTGGGAATTGACCGCCAAGGTCCCGGGCGACGAAAAGTTCATGATCTGCAACGGCGATGAAGGCGACCCCGGTGCCTACATGGACCGTTCCATCCTGGAAGGGAATCCGCACGCCGTCATCGAAGGCATGCTGATCGCCGGCTACGCCATCGGCGCCACCTCCGGCTGGTTCTACGTCCGGGCCGAATATCCCCTGGCGGTGGAACGGCTGGACAAGGCGATCAAGGCGGCCCGGCGCTACAACCTGCTGGGCAAGGACATCCTCGGCACCGGCCGGGACCTCGATCTGGAAATTCGCCTCGGCGCCGGGGCCTGTGTCTGCGGGGAAGCGACGGCGCTCATCGCGTCCGGGCGCTGA
>JAJBSZ010000141.1 GCA_020861125.1 Planctomycetota bacterium
AAGAAACCGTGTCCCGCCGGTAGCCCTGCCCAACCCCCGGTTGCCACCTGGGAACACCCTTCCCGGCGATGGTCGGCCATTCTCCGTCCGGTTATCGGACCGGAATCAACCATCCCATAACAAGGTCAAGGCAATGAAAAAAATTTACGATCTCGGGATTAGGATTTATGAAAATGCGGTCGCCGCGTTTTTCGTGGTGATCGAGGTGTTCGTGGTTCTTCAGGTGGTGGCCCGCTACGTGTTCCGCATTTCCATACCGTGGACTGAAGACATGGCCCGCCACCTCCTCGTGCTGGTCGCCTTCGCCGGCGGCGTCATCGTGTCGCGCAAGGGGGAACACCTCGGCGCCTATTTCCTGCGCGACATGGCCCCAGGACGCGCCAAAGCCGCCCTGTTTATCGTCAACAGCGCCATCTGCGCCGTTTACTTCGCGGTCACCGCCTACGGTGCCTGGGTCATGTACGGGAAGATGTCGCCTATTCTCACCACCGCCACCGTCGACTGGGTACAGATCCGCTGGCTCTACCTCTTCCTCCTCATCGGCGGCGTCGGCATGGCAGCCTATTCCCTGCGCGATTTTGCCCTTGCCGTCCACGCCTTCCGGCACCGTATCGCCATCACCCGGGGCGGACGGAGCTCCCCGTTTCCAGAGAAGGGATAGCGGATGATCGGCCTGGAATTCCTCCGCGGCAACGCGGTCATCATCACCTTCATCGCCGCGTTTCTCGTGTTCATGCTCATGGGGCTGCCGGTGGCGGTATCCCTCGGTTCCACCGCCCTGGTCTCGGGCCTGGTGATGTGGGGTTTTGGCGGGCTGCGGCTCGACACCATGGCCCAGCGCACCATTTCGGGCGTGAACAATTTCACCACCCTGGCCATCCCCCTGTTTCTCCTGGCCGGGAAGATGATGAACGGCGGCAAAATCACCGATCGCATTTTCACCTTCTGCCAGGCGGTGGTCGGCCGCTTTCCCGGCGGCCTCGGCTATGTCAATGTCCTGGCCAGCGTCATCTTCGCCGGCATGTCCGGATCCGCCGCCGCCGACGCCGCCGGGCTGGGCGCTATCGAAATCGAGGCCATGACGAAAGAGGGATACGACAAGGATTTCGCCTGCGCGGTGACCGGCGCCTCCGCCCTGATCAGCCCGATCATCCCGCCGAGTGTGGTCATGGTAACCTTCGGGGTTCTTTCCGGCACCTCCGTTACCAAACTCTTCATCGGCGGCGTCGTGCCCGGCCTCCTGATGGGCCTGACCCAGTGCGGACTGGTGTGGTACTATTCCGTCAAGCGGGGCTATCCCCGCAGCGAAAAGATGAATTGGCGGCAGGCCGTCGGCGCCCTGTGGCGGGCCCTCCTTCCCCTGAGCACCCCGGCCATCATCATCGGCGGCATCTGGACCGGCGCTTTCACGCCCACCGAGGCGGCCGGGGTGACCGTCGTATACGCTTTTTGCCTGTCCATGTTCGTCTACCGTTCCATGACCTGGGCCGAGTGCTGGCGGCTGCTGAAGGACTCCCTCACCGACTGCGCCGCCATCATGGTGATCATGGGCTGCATTTCCGCCTACGGCTACGTGCTGACCATGACCAACATCCCCAAGCACCTGGCCGGCGCCATCCTCACCCTCACCGACAACCCCACCGTAATCCTGCTCCTCATCAACCTATTCCTGCTGCTCTGCGGCTGCTTCATGTCGGCCATGGAGTGCATCCTCCTGTTCACGCCCATCTTCCTCCCCCTCCTGCAGGGCGCGCGGATCGACCTGGTGTTTTTCGGTGTGGTGATGTGCGTCAACCTGATGATCGGCCAGCTCACGCCGCCGTTTGGCACCACCCTGTTCATTCTTTCCAAAATCGCCGACATACCGCTGAATCGGCTGGTGGTCGCCTTCCTGCCGTTTGTCGGCAGCGTTGTCGCCGTCATCGGCCTGTGTTTCGTCTTCCCGGGGCTGGTCACCTGGTTGCCATCCCTGACCGTGAAATAAGAGGAGCCACCCATGCTGTCCCTGCCAAAAAAGGTTTTCATCCGTGAAGTCGGTACCCGCGACGGATTCCAGATGGAAAAAACCTTTATTCCCACCGATACGAAGGTCGCTATCGCCGACCGGTTGTCCCGTTGCAATTTCCAGGAGATACAGGCGACTGCCTTTGTCAGCCCCAAGGCAATCCCCAATCTGGCCGACGCCGAACTGTTCCTGCAGCGCATCGCCCGCAACCCCGCCACCCGCTACACCACCCTCATTCCCAACGCCACAGGGTATCAGCGCGCCGCCGCTGCCGGTATCAGTCGGGTGGAAATGACCATTTCCGCCACGGACTCCCACAACCGGAACAACCTGAAATCCACCACCGCGGAATCCATCGCCCGGCTGGAGAGCTGCGTGGCAATGGGTCTGGACGTGGAAATCGTCGCCGGCATCGCCGTCGCCTTTGCCTGTCCGTTCGAAGGACGGACGCCCTACGCCGCTGTCCAGCGCATCGTGGACGCGGCGGTGGCGATGGGGCTTGGCGAGGTGGCACTGGGCGATACCACCGGCGGTGCCGACCCGACGCAGGTCTACGACTACTGCCGCCGCCTACGCCGGCGGCATCCGAATCTGGACATTCTCGTCCATTTCCACAACACCTTCGGCACCGCCACCGCCAACGTTCTGGCGGCCGTGCAGGCCGGGATCACCAGATTCGACGCCTCGGTTGCCGGCCTCGGCGGCTGCCCGTATGCGCCGGGCGCCACCGGCAACCTGGCAACCGAGGATCTGGTGCATTTCATGGAGGGGATGGGCATCGACACCGGAATCGATCTGGACCGGCTGATCGACGCGGCCCGGTTCACGGCTGCCGCCATCGGCCATAGCGACAGCTGTCTGCTCCGGGCCGGCAGGCGGATGAAGGATGTCTGTGCGGTGGACGGCCGGTGATACAAGTGGTCCGAGTATGGTTACGAGCAAACTGCGCGGGACGGACGTTCTTCACCTCGTCAGCCCCATTGCCATGGGTACATGGCATCAGGACCGGTACTTCGACATTCAACTAGACGGGTTTCGTCGGAAACCGTGTTTCCAGATGCCGGAGAAAAACCTTGGCGATGGGAGAAAACACCTGGTACCTTTTCCAAACCACACTGACCCCGGTGGTTATTTCCGGATACAGGGGCCGGAAGGTAAGGTCGCTTTCCGGTCCTATATCCACCAACTTATCAAAGGACAAGGCGTATCCCACCCCCTGACGCACCAAAATCGAGGCGTTATAAATAAGGGTAAAGGTGCCGACGATGGAGAGCTGGTCCACCTTGTCGCCGAACCAGGCAAGGAACTCATTGCTGTCGGGGAGACGCGACACGACCCGGCGGGAACACAGCAGCGGTACCCCCACCAGATCATCCACTCGAATGGCTTCCTTTCCGGCCAGCGGGCTGTCTTTACGCATTACCAGGCCCCAAACGTCCCGCGTCGGCAGAGGAAGACGATTGAATTTCGTCAAATCAACCGGTTCCACCATCACGCCAAAATCGAGCAGCCCCTTGTCCAAGCGTTCCGCAACATCGGTGGCATTCCCGCTCACCAAATGGA
>JAJBSZ010000036.1:0-569 GCA_020861125.1 Planctomycetota bacterium
TTGCGTTTCCGTACCTATCCCCCGCCTGCGTGTTTTTCGAGAAAAATGCCGAATCTCCCGCCAAGAAATGCCCCACCGCGGCGGTGGGACTACTGCTACCGGATACGGATTCTCCGCCCGCGTCGGCTGACCACCAGCCAAATAAGCCCTGCCGTCCTCCTCTCCCGCTGCCTGCCCGAAAGAATCCCTCTACCACCGCACCGGATCGGTCGATGAAACAGGAGGCCTGCCCGGTTCGGGCAGCCGTTCCGGTCCGGCATGGGTGGGGATAGGTGGAGCAGGCGATGGATACGGTCACCCTGGATTATTTCTGGGCCATTGTGCTGGGCGCGGTGCAGGGGGTGGCGGAATTCCTTCCCATTTCCTCCAGTGGGCATCTGGCGCTGGTGGAGCATATCGGGCTGGGAAAAGCGGCTCCGCCTGCCTTCGACGTCTTCCTCCATCTTGCCACCCTGATGGTGGTAATTTGCTATTTTCGCGGGGCCATCGCCTGGTACGGGCGCAACGAACCGCGGGTGCTCCTTTTGGTAGTGGTGGCAAGCATCCCCACCGGCATCATCGGTCTTTTC
>JAJBSZ010000036.1:579-3567 GCA_020861125.1 Planctomycetota bacterium
TTGAGGCGCTCCGGTTTTCCCCGTCGATGATCTGTTTCGGACTTCTGGTCACCGCCGGGTTTCTGGCCGCGGCGGAACTCCGTCGGGGTGCCGGCTTCGACCTGAGGGAATTAGGCCCGTTCCGGGCGGTGGTGGTGGGCATGTGCCAGTCCCTGGCACTGGCCCCGGGGATAAGCCGCAGCGGCTTGACGATCTCCGGCGCGATGATCTGCGGTTTGGACCGCAACGACGCCTTCCGCTTCAGTTTTATCCTGTCCATTCCGGCGGTCGTCGGCGCCGTTCTGGTGCATGGGCTGGAGCTGGTCCGGGACGGCGGCCTTGCCGCTTCCCGGGTGGAGGCCGGCCCCTATCTCGCCGGCTTCGCGACGGCGGCGGTGGTGGGATATCTGGCGCTGACCCTGCTGGAACGCCTGGTGGCTGACGGCCGGCTGGTGTGGTTCGCCGGGTATTGCTTTCTGGCGGGCGTGGTCGGTCTCCTCTATTTCAATTTCATGCATTGACGCACTCCGGGCCGCGTCCCGGGCAATGGCGGAAAGGGAAAGAAAACCATGGCAAAGGCAACACGAGCGATCACGTCGGACAAGGCGGTGGCAAAAAACTGGCGCGGCCTGGCCGCCGCCAGCACGGGAATCGCCCTGACCGGACTGGGCGCGTTCCTGCTGCTGTCGTTCGCCACCGGCGATGTCGGACTGGATCCGGCGGCGGCGGCCACGCAATGCTGGACAGGGCTGCTGGGCGCCTGGGCCGCCTTCGGCGGCATCTACACCCTGGGTCGCGCCCCCGCCATCATCCTTTCCGTTTTGGTCATGCTCTGGGGGCTGCACGTCGCCAAGGCGATGCGGGTCCTCACCACCTGGCCGCAGGTGGTGGGGGGCGTGGTGATCATCCTGGCCGCTTCCCTCGGCAACTGCGCCTTTGCTGACAGCTACGACATCCATTCCGGCGGTTTGCTGGCCGTCTACCTCTCGCCGCCGGCGCTTCTGTATTTCGGCCGGTGGGGCCTGCTGTTGGCTGCCGCCGGCGTCCTGGTGCTGGGAATCCTCCTGGCTTTCGGCGAGGCGGCGGTGGCTACGGTTCACCGCACGGTGTTTTTGGCTCGGGATTTCCTGCTGGGTACGGTGGGGGTCGGTGCCAGGCTGGTGGAGCTGATCCGCCTGCTCCTCTCGCCGCGTCTCGCCGTGGCCGGTGCCGCCACCAGCGACAAGGGGCGCGGAAAAACCCGCAGCCGACCTGAGACGCCGGCCGGAGCGTCGGGGGTGACCGGCAAAGACACCGAGACCGTCATACCGGATACTCCCGCCCCGTCCGCGGTGGTCGATGCCCCGCCACCGGTGGCCGAGGCGGAGCCGTCCGGGGATCGGCCGGCGGAGGCAACCAAACGCTTTGCCCGCGACTGGAAGCCGCGCGAGAAATTCTGTTCCCGGTATCTCGCTACCGACGAGGAAACGCCCTCTCCCGCCGAGCCGGAGTGGCCCCTCGCCGCGCCCCGCCTGGTGGTGGAAGAGCCCGCCAACCGGACTGCCGACGACAGCTGCGGCGACGCCAACGACGACGAGGAACCCACCCCAAACACAGCCGATATTGTCATGGAGGTTGACGCCGAAGCCGAGGAATCCGGAGTGGTGGTGGAACCGGCCGCCCCGACGCTGATCGGGTCGGGGCCCCTTGAGCCGGTGCTCCCTGAGCCGGCGCTCCTCGAGCCGACGCGTCCGGCGGTGGCGGCGGGCGGCGGGCCGTTCCGGACTCGCCCGGCTGTCCCGCCCGCACCGATCGAACCCCGGGAGCCGCTCCGGCCGGGCGCCTACGGCAGCGAGTCGCCCGCCGGCACCGCCACCATCGATGCCGCCACCAACGGTTTGGAAGGGTACCAGCTGCCGCCTCTGAGCCTCTTGGATCCGCCAGAACCGCCGGTGGTGGAGGACCGCGGTCTCATCGAGGCCAAGGCCCGGATCCTGGAACAGACGCTGGGTGAGTTCAAGATCGAGGGCCGGGTGGTCCATATCGAGCGCGGCCCCCGGGTCACCATGTACGAGATCAGCCTGGCGCCCGGGATCCGCCTGAACAAGGTCACCTCTCTGGCCGACAACATCGCCATGCAGTTGCAGGCGGAATCGGTGCGCATCATCGCGCCTATTCCCGGCAAGAACACCATCGGCATCGAGATTCCCAACACCGCCAAGGAACTGGTTTCCCTGCGGGAGATCGTCGGCGTGGTGAACCGGGAGAAGCGGAAACAGGCCCTGCCCATCTGTCTCGGCAAGGATGTCTCCGGCATGGCCCTGGTGGCCGATCTCGCCCGCATGCCGCACCTCCTGATCGCCGGCGCCACCGGCAGCGGCAAGTCGGTGTGCATCAACTCCATCATCCTGTCCATCATGATGTGCTGCCGCCCGGACGAGACGCAGTTGATCATGGTCGACCCCAAGGTGGTTGAGCTGTCCCGCTTCAAGGATATCCCGCACCTCATGAGCCCGGTGATCACCGACATGAAGCGGGCGGTGTCGGTCCTGGAGTGGATCTGCCAGAAGATGGACGAGCGCTACGAGCAGATGTCCCAGGTGTCGGTGAACAATATCGCCAAGTTCAACGCCCTGGGCGAGGACGGCATCCGCACCCGCCTCGACGCCTTCGCCAGCCTGGAGGAGATCGAAGCCTTCCCCAAGAAGATGCCGTACATGGTGGTGATCATCGACGAGCTGGCGGACCTGATGATGGTGGCCGGGAAGGAGGTGGAACAGCACATTACCCGCCTCGCCGCCAAGAGCCGCGCCGTCGGCATCCATCTGATCCTCGCCACCCAACGGCCGTCGGTGGATGTCATCACCGGGTTGATCAAGGCCAACATGCCCTGCCGCATTGCCTTTCAGGTGGCGAGCCGGGTGGACAGCCGCACCATCCTCGACGGCAACGGTGCGGAGACGCTCCTCGGGCAGGGGGATATGCTTTACCTGCCGCCCGGCGTCGGCAAGCTCACCCGGGCCCAGGGGG
>JAJBSZ010000093.1:0-2441 GCA_020861125.1 Planctomycetota bacterium
CCCCCATGCCGACCGTCTCCATGCCGGCCGCACCGGCGGAAACGGTTACGACGCCCGTGTCCCAGGCCCAGCCTCTGTTCCGGATTAAAACCCGTTCGTCCGGGGCAGAAGAGACCCAGGTGGCTGTCCGATAGTCCGGACCGCCCACAGACGAGTTTTCCCATGCTTGAACGCCTCTTCAACCTTCGGGAACACCACACCACGCCGGCCACCGAAATCATGGCCGGCGTGGCGACGTTTCTGACGGCGGTGTATATCCTCACCGTAAATCCCCTGATCCAGTCCCAGGCGGGCATGCCGGCGGACGCCCTGTTCACCGCCACCGCCCTCGCCATCCTGGCGGGAACCCTGCTTATGGCCTTTTGGGCCAATATGCCGCTGCTGCTGGCCCCGGGTATGGGCATTAATGCGTACTTCGCCTTTTCCATCGTCCTGGAAAAAAAGTATACCTGGCCGGAAGCCTTGACGGCGATCCTGCTGGCGGGACTGCTCTTCGTCGCAGCCGGATTTGCCGGCATCCGGCAGGCGCTGCTCCGGGCTTTCCCCGAGGTCCTCCGGCATGCCATGACCGTCTCCCTCGGGCTGATGATCGCGGTTATCGGTCTGAAAAACGCCAACGTCGTGGTTTTCCAAGGCAACCTGATCACGCTGAACACCATCGGGATTGGCAGTCCGCCCTTCCTGGCCCTGGTGGGGCTGGTGCTGACCGGCCTGTTTCTGGTGCTTCGGTTCCGAGCGGCCGTGCTGTTTGGCATTATCGCCACCACCGTCGTTGGCGTATTCACCGGCGTCACCGACTACCAGGCGGTCGCCACCACCGGCGCCTTTTCCCTGCCGCCGTCGGTTGCCCCTATCGCCATGGCCTTCAGCTGGGATATGAACCGGATCGCGACCATGGATTTTGCCGCCATGGTGTTTACGCTCTTTGCTCTCGATATTTTCGACAGTCTCGGCACCTTTGTTGGCGTATTCACCCATTTTGGTGAAGCGGAGCGGGGGCGATACGAACGGGCGATTCCCAAGGCCCTGATGTGCGACGCGGTGGCCACCGTCGCCGGCGCCTGCGTCGGCACCAGCACTGTCACCACCTTTGTCGAAAGCTCCACCGGCATTGCCGCTGGCGGCAAAACCGGTCTGGTGGCCTTGACCATCGCCGTGTTGGTGTTCCTGTCCCTATTCCTTTCGCCGCTGTTTCTCATGGTGCCTGCCGCCGCCACCACCCCGGCTTTGGTCGTGGTCGGCATGTACATGCTGGGCCAGGCGAGGCGGATCGCCTTCGAGGATGTCGCCGACGGGCTGCCCGCCATCATCATGATCGTGATCACCACCCTGACTTGCAGCATCTCCGACGGACTCATGTTCGGCTGGATTGCCTACGTAGTGTTCCGCTTGCTGTCGGGCCGCTGGCGGGAGCTGACCGTGACCTCGGTACTGGTGGGCCTGTTTTTCCTGGTGCGGCTGATCGGGCTGGAGAACCTGGAACGGCTCATCCGGTCGGTTTGACCGTGGCGGAGGGGGGAGGGGCAATGGCCAGGAAGACCACGCGCAAGGCGTTGGCGGCGCAGGCCGAAGCCATCGCGGCAGGGTTGGCCGAAGCCTACCCCGATGCCGGCTGCGCCCTGACCTTCGCGGATCCGCTCGGGTGCCTGATCTCCACCATCCTGTCGGCCCAGACCACCGACAAATCGGTGAACGCCGTGACCCCGGCGTTGTTCCAGCGCTTCCCTACCGTCGCCGCCTTGGCCGCGGCCACGCCGGAAGAGGTGGAACCCTTCATCCGGTCCCTCGGGTTGTTCCGGGCCAAAGCGAAAAATATCGTCGCCACCGCCGTCAAGCTGCGGGACGAATTCGGCGGCGTGGTGCCGGACACCATCGAGGAACTGGTCACCCTGCCCGGGGTGGGCCGTAAGACCGCCAACTGCGTGGTGCTGAACGCCTACGGCAAACCGGGTATAATGTGCGATACCCATTTCTGCCGCTTGACCCGGCGTTTCGGGCTGCATGATCTCACCGATCCCGGTAAGATCGAGCAGCAGATCGCATCGCTGCTGCCGCCGGAGCAGTGGGGCGATTTCAGCCATCGCACCATCGTCCACGGCCGGGAGGTGTGCCACGCGCGGAAACCCGCCTGTGCCACCTGTCCGATCGCCAGCCTGTGCGCTTTTAGGCTTGAGAAATGACCGGGCCGGAGATATACTCGGTATGGTATGATCGATGGCACAACGACCGTTGACGGACAAGCGTGGTTGACAATGAAGGCGAAGGCAGTCGATTCCGAACCGTTGGGTGAGCATTCCGGGCACGTTACTGGCGCCGCTGATGACGAAACCCTTTACACCATAGAGGAAGTCGCCGTTGAAATCGACTTCAACGGCGATGACCACGAGCGTATCCGAGGCGGCGAGCAGGCAAGCGGCTATACGTTTTTTGACAAGAGTTTG
>JAJBSZ010000093.1:2451-3556 GCA_020861125.1 Planctomycetota bacterium
CATTCCTCCAGTACCTCCCAAAAGGGTTTGGACAACGAACGCCTCGAATTCTTCGGAGACGCGGTGCTGGATCTGGTGGTCCGGGAATTTCTTTATCACAACTATCCCGATCGCCGCGAAGGCGATCTCACCGAGGCCAAGTCCACCCTGGTATGCCGTTCCTCCCTCGCCGGCGCTGCCAAGCGGATGGACTTTCGCTCCTTCCTGACCCTCGGCAAGGGCATCGGCAAGAAACGCACCATCCCCGACTCCCTCCTGGCCAACGCCTATGAGGCGATCGTGGCGGCCATCTACCTGGATGGCGGCTTTCAGCCGGCCCGGAACTTCATCCTCCTGACCCTGGGCGCGGAAATTCCCGGAGCGGTGCAGCAGGTCAATACCACCAACTTCAAATCTGGACTCCAGAAATTGCTGCAGCAACAAAAGCGCCCGCTGCCGCAGTACCGGGTGTTGGCGTCCACCGGCCCCGAGCATTCCCGGGAATTTCTGGTGGCGGTGATCATCGAGGGCGTGGAAATGGGACGGGGCTCCGGGACCAGTAAAAAGGCGGCGGAGCAACAGGCCGCCCGGGTTGCGCTGGAGAGGCTGGAACCGCCCGCCACGGCGACCTGATATCCCGCCCACAATGACTTCCGCTATCCCCCCGCGCCGGCGACATTCGGCCGAACAGTAAGGAAACGCATGGCTGGAACAAACTCAGTAGAAAAGCACGACGTGTATGACAATCCTCTGGTGGGGCGCTACGCTTCGCGGGAGATGGCCGCCCTGTTTTCGCCGCGGAAACGCATCGAAACCTGGCGTCTCCTGTGGACAGTGCTGGCGGAGGCGGAGCGGGAACTCGGCCTGCCCATCACCAAGGCGCAGGTGGCGGATCTCCGCAAGCACATCACCGCCATCGATTGGGAGGCGGCGGACCGGCGGGAGCGGGAGGTCCGGCATGACGTCATGGCCCATGTCCATGCCTACGGCCTCGCCGCCACCAAGGCGGCGCCCATCATCCACCTCGGCGCCACCAGTTGCTACGTCACCGACAATGGCGACCTGATCATCATGCGGGAGGCGCTGCGGGTGATCGAACGAAAACTCGCGGCGGTGATCCTTGCCC
>JAJBSZ010000356.1 GCA_020861125.1 Planctomycetota bacterium
CGCCACGACCGTCGCGATCATCCCGTGGGAAGCGATGCCGCGCACGGTGCCCCGCCAGCCCTGGCCGCCGGAAATCAGCGGCGCCCCCACCACCCAAAGGAACAGGATGGATCCGAGATTGGCCACCGCCAGCATGGCCGTCCCCTTTTCCGGCAGGAGAAAATGGACGAAGGGCAGGGCCATCACCAGAAAGTTATTCATGGTGGCGTGGAACAGGAGCATCCGGCGCCGGTCGGCGGTATAGCCGGCCAGCCGGCAGACGAGAAGCCCGAGGCCGAGGCCGGTGAGGTGCAGGAGACACGCGAGGAGGGGCAGGGGCAGGTTGTCCACCACATCCCGGTAGGTGAGGTCGCCGACGATGGAGGAGAAGGTCAGGCAGGGCCAGAGCAGATCGACCGACAGGACGGAGAGGTCCCGCTCGCCGGTGTCGGAGATCCAGCCCCGGCGCTTGGCCAGCACCCCCGCCGCCATCAGGATTATGATAAAGAGGAATTTGTCCGCGATGGAAAGAAAATACGCCATGCCTCTCCCTGCCCGAAAAAGGGCATGTTAGACCCGATACGCCGCCGCCCGTCAATCCGTTATTCCGGCCCGGCGGGTGAATCGGAGCTCAGATCCATGAGGCGGTAATCCGGATGTTCGCCGGCAAACACGATGGCGTCGCCGTGCACCACGACGCCCACCGGATTCACCGTCCAGTCCGCCTCCCAGACCACGGCGGCGTGGGCCAGACCGTGCTTTTCCGCCAGGCCGATCACCACGTGCGGAAAAGCCAGCCGCTCTTCCAGCTCCCGGACGTCCCGGATGTCCGGCAGGGAGAAGTCGCCGAACGTCTGCCACAGGGCCCGGGCCGTTCCATCCATGGCCGCCTTTTGTTCCTCCAGATGCGACTCCACCTCTTCTTTCATAACGCGGTATCCAGCCAGCATCCGGTCCAACGCCTCGCCGCGCAGGCCGGGGAAATCCGCCAGCAATCGGTCGAAGGCCATGGCCTGGCCGTCGGTCACCGGCCGGCTGAACTCGTTGGGAAACTCCACGTCGATGGCGACCGCGTCGCCCAGGCCGGGAATGCTGGCCCAGGCGAAAAAGGGACCCGTACTCGCCGCCGCCGCCCGCCGTAGTTCCTCGCCGCTGGCCACGGCCGACTCGGCCCGCCGGCGCGCCGCGTCTTCGGGCCGCGACGCGTCCCGGCCATCGTCGCCCAGAAACCGCACGGCCAAAAACGCCGCCGCCACGGCGATCAGGTCGAAGCGGAAGCGATCCCGGAGGTCCATAATCCAGGCCTCGAAGCGGTTCCTCGGCGCGCGATTCCAGAAACGATGGCGTCGGCCCATGGTTGTCCTCCAGGCCGTAGGTTGCGGCCGCAGCCACTGTATTCGGGAAGCGGGAAGGCGTCAAGGCGGGCCGGGGCGTCAGTCCTCAGCCCGCTCGTGGCCCGGCGCCATCTTTACCAGTTTGGGATCGAAACGGGCCAGCGTTTCCACCAGACTTTCCTGGCTGGCCATGACCGCGTCGATGTCCTTGTAGGCCAGGGGACATTCGTCCACCCCGGCCGTCAGCAGGGTGACGCCGCGTTCGGTCAGAAAATCCCGCATGGCGCGGGCGGTGAAGCGCCGTTTCGCTTCCATGCGGCTCATCTTCCGGCCGGCGCCGTGGGAGGCCGAGTGGAGCGATTCCGGCTTGCCCCGGCCGCGGACCACATAGCCCGGCGTGGCCATGGATCCGGGAATGATCCCGAGGATGCCGGCCATGGCTGGCGTCGCGCCCTTGCGGTGCACCACCACCTCGCGGCCGAAATGGGTTTCCTTCCAGGCGAAATTATGGTGGTTTTCCACATCCGCCAGCACTTCGGCGCCCAGGGAGCGGGCGATGGCGCGGTGGATGAGTTCGTGGTTGGCGGCGGCGTAGTGCCCCATGAGTTCCATCGCCGCCCAGTATTCCTGGCCTTCGGGCGAATCCAGCCGGAACCAGGCTAGATTCTTCCGTTCCCCTTTTGCCTCCGGGCAGAGCTTCGCCGCCAGCCGGGAATAGTGCTCGGCCACCGCACCGCCGGTGCCCCGCGATCCGGAATGGGAAAGGAGCGCCAGATGGCGGCCGGCCGGCAATTCCCGGCCGGCGTGACGGCCGGCGGCGGCGTCGGTCCACAAAACCTGCGGCCGGTCCAGCGTCAGGATGCCGAACTCGACAAAATGGTTGCCGGACCCCGATGTCCCCAATTGCGACCAGGCCTTGTCCCGGTTGGCGGCGGTGACGGGGGAGACCGACCAATCCTGATCCATGACCGGATGGTCGAGCCGCCGGCGGTGCCGGGCGCCGAGGCCGAAGCGGGTCTCCCGCTCCAGAGCGTTCCGCAGCGTTTCCGGTTGGCCGGTGAGATGGGATACCGGCAGGTCCAGCACCGACAGCTTCATCCGGCAGGCGATGTCCATGCCCACCGCATAGGGGATGACGGCATTGTCCGTCGCCAGTACGCCGCCGATGGGCAGCCCGTAGCCTTGGTGCGCGTCTGGCATCAGGGCGCCGGCTACCGCCACCGGCAACTCCCGGGCCACCTGCATCTGGTGCAGGGCGCCGTCTTCGATATCGTGACCGAACTGGGTATAGGGAATGGCCATGCCGGGCTCCTGGAAGAAATGATGGCCGGCGACTGGGACCGGCGCGGTGGGTGTCAGTATAGCATATTTGTTGTTTGTCGGAAACGCCGCCGGATTTGGGAACGTTACCGTCCTCCCGCGCACGCGGCGCCATCCCCGAGAGGGCATCAGCCCCCACGCTAGTGGGTCGGGGGGTTTGGGGGCGCGACCAGCCCCCAAATCGTAAATCACAGCCACGCGGGTGAAGCCCAACGTTCCGTTGGTGCGCCAACCGTTCCGAGAATGAAAGAACCCGCGTGGCTTCCGCCTGGAGCAAAAGAGCGGAGCGAACTTTGCGTCTCCTTTCGGATGCCCTGTGGATTTTTTTCCGTCGCCAGCCGTTGTGAGGAACCAAGACGGAGCGGTTCCCTTAACTGTTGCCGCACACCCCCGCACGTTTCGGCACCCCGAAAGGGCAAAAAAAACAAACGATTTTCCTCGCCCGCGCGTGAACGGATCTATCATGTTCTTTGTTGGGTCGGCCAACGGCCGGCGAAACAACCCTGGGCGCCGGGTGGTCCGGCGCGGGACAGACGGGCGGCCGGAAAACGGTTGCGGGAAACGGGTGGTCCCATGGCGAATGCTGTTCTCTATGCGGTGCCGGATGATTTCCCGCGCCCGTTTACCCCCGACCAGCGGGAAACGATCCGCCAGACGGTGGAGTTTCTGGTGGGGGTGATCCGGGAGCCGGAGCAGGTGCCTGAACCCTGTTCCGCCGTCGAGGGCGGCATCCGCTGGCGCCGGTTCCATGACGCCACCCCCTTCCAGTGGGACGCCGGAACCTGTCACCAGCGCCGCTGGGATCCCGCCTGCCGGCGGCGGAGCGACGAGATGCGGCACCGCGTCTGTCCTTCTCGCTATCCCGAGCCGCCGCCACCAGAACCGGCGCCCGAAACCGCCCCCGTCGCCGGCCCCCGCA
>JAJBSZ010000478.1 GCA_020861125.1 Planctomycetota bacterium
GATAATGCGTTGAGAAGACTGCTTTTGCCAGCATTTGGCGGCCCGGCCAGCAGCAGGCGGTGGGTGGCCAGTAGCCCGCGGCCCGGTCGGGCGCCACCCGCCCGCCAGGCGAGGACCGCCGCGGCCTGGGCCTCGGTCAGGCAGCCGGACAGCACCGGATCGACCAGGTCGTCCACCACCGGCAGCCCCGCCTGCTCTGCTGCCGCCGTCCCTGACAACGGGATAAAGCCCTGGCCTCCCAGGTACTCCGCCACCGCCGACCGGACGGCCTGCCCACCGTGACACAACAGCACCCGCATCCCGTCGGCGGGCCGGCCCACCAACATCTCATCCACCACACCAGAAGCCGGACGCAGCCAGCCATAACGTAACTCATGTAACCTGAGTGGATTATCATGCAGTCGGCCGTTTTTGGGCCCCATCCGGCGATCGACGGCGTCGGCGAGCCGCGGCTCCGGCCCGTAGACATGGACGATGCCGAGGGCGCCCGCCTGCGGCGAAGTCATTGGCATAAAACAAGGTGGCGAAACAGTGGTCATCGACCGACTCCCCGGCCGCACCGGTCTGTGGGTTGCCCGGCGCCATCCGACAAAAGCTGAAAACGGGAACGCCGCAGCGAAATTTTCATCGGTATCGGTTGGTATGCCGACCCGGCTTACCTCCGCTGGCAGCCGCGTTTAAACCAAAGCTGGCGAGGACCGGCCCAGAACCACGGGTAATTTTCCTTGACTCACAAGATACGGTGGCGCTATGATGGCTACACACAAGCCGTAGTGAGTCCCGGCGTGCCAAGCTCCCCAGGAATTGCCAGTCGGAGCCCGGCAACAGGGGGGGGTACATCGTCTGCGAAGTTTACCACACCAGCGACTTTTCCACAAGTCGCTGGTTGATTATGGCTTGTGGTTTTTATCCGGTTTCGGTTGACGGTAATTCCATCCTTCAGGCGGTGTGGGGAGAGGGCGATGCGGTGTCCGTTCTGCAAGCACGACAACGACAAGGTCATCGACACCCGTCCGTCCGAGGATGGCTCGGCCATCCGCCGGCGACGCGAGTGTCTTCAATGCGCCAAGCGCTTTACCCCCCACGAGCGGCTGGAGGAAATGCCGGTGCGGGTGGTAAAGAAAAACGGCCGGCGCGAGCCGTTTGATCGGGCGAAAATTCTCACCGGGGTCATGCGGGCGGTGGAGAAGCGGTCCATCTCCATCGATACGGTGGAATCCCTGGTGGAAGCCATCGAGCGCCAGGTGCTGGATCAGGCGGATCGGGAGATCGATACCCGCGTCATCGGCGAGCTGGTCATGGCCCGGCTCCGGGCCGTGGACGAGGTGGCCTACGTCCGCTTCGCGTCGGTGTACCGGGAGTACCAGGCGCTGGAGGAGTTCATCAAGGAAATCCGCACCATCAACCCGGCCGGCAACGGGATCGGTCCTGGACGGAACAATTAATCTTGAGGACCGACCGCAGACCGCGGCAGCGTTCTCGAGCTGAGTATACCTAAAATAAGAACTACAACTCGAAAACTTCCTTGCACTGATGGAGAAGAGAGCATGGCAGGCATCACCGAGGTACTAAAGCGGGATTCCATGGTAGTCCCCTTTGACAAGGGAAAGATCGCGGACGCCATCTTTGCCGCCGCCCGCGCCGTGGGCGGAGAAAACCGCCAGCTGGCGGAAGACATCGCCGATTTGGTCGTCACCCTGCTGGAAAAGCGGTACAATGCCGCCAATCCGCCCGGGATTGAAGATATTCAGGACATGGTGGAAAAAGCCCTGATCGAAACCGGCCATGCCAAGACCGCCAAGGCCTATATCCTCTACCGCCAGCGCCGGAGCCAGGCCCGGGAGAAGATGCGGGTGCGCAAGGACTCCCAATCCGGTGGCGCCGATTCCACCGACATCCACCTCATGGTGGATCCGGGCAGCCAGGCCGAATACTTTACCTGGGACCGCAATCGCATCGCCGACGCCTTGATCCGGGAGGCCGGCCTGGACCGCCTGGAAGCCGTATCCGTCGCCAAGGCGGTGGAGAAGCGCGTCCTGGCGTCCGGCCTGACCCGCATTTCCACCGGGCTGATCCGCGAGCTCACCGACAACGAGCTGTTCGAACGCGGTCACCAGAAGACCCTGGAAAAACAGGCGGTGATCGGCTTGCCCAAATACGATATCGAACAGCTGATCATGTCGAAGTCCAAGGAAAATTCCAACATCGCCGCCAATAACCCCGAGGCCATCAACCTGGCCATCGCCGAAACCGTCCTGAAACAATACGCGTTGCAGGAGATCTTCTCGCCCGAGGTGGCGGACGCCCACCGCGAGGGGGCGGTGCACCTGCATGATCTCGGCTATCCGACCCGGGTCTACTGTTCCTCCCATTCCATCGAATACCTCAAGAAGTACGGTCTGCAACTGGAAAATTTGGACACCAGCTCCGCCCCGGCCAAGCATGCCCGGACCCTCACCGGGCATCTCAACACCTTCCTCGCCTCCATGCAGGCCTACTATGCCGGCGCTCTGGGGGTGGCGTACATCAACATCATGTACGCGCCGCTGGTGGAGGGGATGTCCGATACCGAAATGCGCCAGGAGGCGCAGCATCTGATCTTCTCGTCGAGCCAAAACGCCTTTTCCCGGGGTGGCCCGACGCTGTTCCTCGACTTCAATATCCATACCGGGATTCCCGGCTACCTCAAGAACATCCCCGCCATCGGTCCCGGCGGCAAGTACCTCGACCGCACCTACGGCGATTTCTCCGAAACCGCCACCCGCTTCACCAAGGCCATGCTCGACGTCTGGGCCCAGGGCGATCAGTACGGGCACATCTTCGCCTTCCCGAAGTGTGATTTTCACATCAACCACGAAACCTTCGAGGATCCGGCCCAGTACGCCATCTACCAGTACGCCTGCGAAATTGCGGCGAAAAACGGGACGCCGTACTTCATCTTCGACCGGGATGAAGTGACCCTCTCCGCCTGCTGCCGTTTGCGGACGGTCATCGAGGACACCTACATGATCCGGCACCCGGAATCCATGCGGTTCTGCGGGTTCCAGAATGTCACCATCAACCTGCCCCAGTGCGCCTACAAGGCGGGGCGCGGCAACTATGCCAAGGTGTTCGCGGAGATCGAACGGGCCCTGGACATCTGCGTCAAGGCCCATCTCGAGAAGAAGAAATTCGCCCGGATCCTCATGTCCGGTCCTTCCATGCCCCTGTGGCAGATCGGCAAGGTGGCCGCCGACGGCCGGCCCTACGTCGACCTGGATCAGGCGACCTATATCGTTGGGGTCATCGGCCTCAACGAATGCCTCGCCTACCTTACCGGCAAGGAATTGCACGAGGACGCCGACGCCCTCCGTCTGGGCATGAAGATAATTTCCCACCTGTATTTCTGCCTCAAGGAAGTGGGCAACCGCCACGGCATGAAGATAACCATCGAGGAATCGCCGGCCGAATCCGCCGCCCGGCGCCTGGCCAAGATCAACCTGAAACGCTTCCCCGACGCCGCCGACTTCGTGCGCGGCGACCTCGGCAACGACGAGGTGTACTAC
>JAJBSZ010000201.1 GCA_020861125.1 Planctomycetota bacterium
GATGCGGACCACCTCGCGGCGAGGCACGGCGAAGAGGCCGAAGGGATAGGTATCCCGGAGGTCCGTTTTCAGGGAAAACGGCAGGCGCCGGATGTCGTCGAGGGTGGCGATATCCTCGAGGGTCAGATTTTTCTCCGCCATGCGTTGCCGGAGAAATCCGCTCTCCTGGCAATGGTAGGCGCGGGCCAGGGAGGCTTTCAGCCGGGACAACTGCAGGTCGCGCAGTTGCGGGGGTGGCAGGTAATCGGAGGCGCTGGCGGGATGGAACTGACAGTGACTGCGATCGGCGGCGGTAGGCATGGAGTATCCCCGTTTACAAATGAAAGCGGACTACACGGCTGGAGAAACGGTTGTGGCGAGTCGTTCCTATAGGTAGTGGAAAAATCCCATCTGTCAAGAAAAATGCCGCCCCGAAGGGAATTCCGACGCCGTGCCGCCCGGCCGGTTCCCGCTGGCGGCAAAGCCCTTGCAAAAAAATAAACGGAACGGTATGATGCAGCCTCGTTTTCCATCCGGTGGGGAAAAAAGACAGCGCCCATGGATACCAACAGCCACAACCAGCGGCACCAGCCCGAAACCGATCGGGTGACCCTCTCTCCACCCACCTTCTCGCCGCCGCCGGCGATGCGGGAACAGTTTTTAGCCCGGCGCCGGGCGGAACTGGAAACGCTGCTCCGGCACGCCCGAGCCGGCGAGTGGAAGCCGGTGGCCGCCGTGGCCAACAACGTACGGGGTACCGGCGCCATGTACGGTTTCACCGCCATCGGCACGGCGGCCGAACTTCTGGTGAAAGCCATCCAGGACGGAACCGATGGTCTCGAAATGCTTGACCGCTACGTCGACACGGTCAATGCGACGCACCTGTGATTTTCACCCTTGCCGGCGACAGGAGCACCAATGCGGCTGACCCCGATGGGCGCCAGGGAAATGGTCTGCGGCGTCGCCCTGTTTCTGATGGCGGCGGCGCTTTTCGTCTGGCTCTCGCGCCGATTCGATTCCCCGTGGCTGCTCCTCCCGGTGGTGCCGCTGTTCCTGGTGCTGCTGTGGCTGTTCTGGTTTTTCCGCGATCCGACCCGCTCGGTGCCGGCCACCCCCGGCATCATCGTCTCCCCCGCCGACGGCACCGTCACCCACCTGGACGAGGCGGACGAACCGGATTACATCGGCGGCCGGGCGCGGCGCTGTTCCATTTTTCTCTCGGTCTTCAGCGTCCACCTCAACCGGGCGCCGGCCGCGGGTACGGTGGCGGCGAAAACCTTCCGGCCCGGTGCTTTTTTCGACGCCCGGCGGGAGGAGTCGCTGGTGAAGAACCAGAACCAGGACATCGGCCTGGCGGTGACCGAACCCGGGCTGCCGTCGCGGATGGTGGTGCGCCAGTCCACCGGCGCCATCGCCCGGAACATCGTCTGCCCGGTGGCAATCGGGACCGCGCTGGGCCGGGGCGAGGTGTACGGCATGATCAAATTCGGCTCCCGGACCACGCTGTTTCTGTCGCCGGACGCCGACATCCAGTGGCACGTTCGGCCGGGCGACAAGGTCAAGGCGGGTGAGACGGTGCTGGCCAGCGTGCGCGCCCCCGAAGGGCGGGAAGAGGAGCGATGCGAAAACTGAACCCCCGGCGCCTGTACCGGCGCATCCATATACTGCCTTCCCTCCTGACCCTCGGGAACTTTGCCTGCGGCTTTCTCTCCATCGTCCTCTGCCTGAACGCCCTGTTCTTCGCCACCCGGGCCCAATTGATGGAGGAAAACCGGCGGCCGGCTACGGTGACCGTCGCCGCCGAGACCACCGCTGCCTTCCCCGACCACCGGGCCGACGCCCAGGATCTCGTCACCATCAAGGGCAACCGGGACCGGGCCGGGTTCCTCTTTTTCTGGGCCTGCGCCGTCATCTTCCTGGGGATGCTGTTCGACGTCCTGGACGGTAAAGTCGCCCGGCACATGGGGGCGGACAGCGCCTTCGGCACCGAGCTCGATTCCCTGGCGGACGTCACCTCCTTTGGCGTCGCCCCCGCCATCATCGTCAACACCATCTCCCTCGCCGTGATGCCGGCTACCTATGCCTGGTGGACGCAGGTGATAATCTTTGGCGTGGTGTTCGCCACCTGCGCTGTCCTGCGCCTGGCCCGTTACAATATCCAGTCGGGCACCGCCGACAAGAATGTGTTTTCCGGCCTGCCCAGTCCCGCCGCCGGCGGCTGCATCGTCACCGCCGTCCTCTTGGCCGAAGGGGACTATGCCTTTGTCGACACCATCTGCAACTGGCTGGTTATGTCCGGTGGGTTGGGGGAAACCATCATCCAGGTCAAGGCCCGCCTCCTCTCCTTCTACCTCCTCCTGCCTGGCGTCCTGATGGTCACCACCGTTCCCTTCACCCACGTCGCCAACCGGTACCTGTCGGGGAAAAAATCCTTTACCATTCTGGTTCTGTCGGTTTTGCTGGCGGCGGCGATCTGGCACGAACCCCGCCTGATGCTGTTCCTGATCTTCAACGGCTACATGGCCTGGGGCCTGCTCGCGGCCTTGTACCGCGCGCTGCGGGCGCCCACGGAAAAGGAGGGCGAGGGGGGCACGGAAACCAAAACTGGCTGACGGGAAGCACCGGAGGGACGCGAGGCGCACACCATTTTCGTGGAGGCCCAAATATGGAAAACATGGTCGCGGTAATTCTGGGCGGGGGACGAGGCACGCGGCTGTTTCCCCTGACCAAGGAACGTTCCAAACCCGCCGTATCGATCGCCGGCAAGTACCGACTTATCGACATCCCCATCTCCAACTGCATCAATTCCGGCATCACCCAAATGTTCGTGCTCACCATGTACCAGTCGGCCTCGCTCAACAACCACATCTCCAACGCCTACCGCTTCGACCAATTCTCCCGCGGATTCGTCCAGGTGCTGGCGGCGGAGCAGACCGCCGACAGCTCGGAATGGTTTCAGGGCACGGCCGACGCGGTGCGGAAAACCCTGCCGCATCTCGGCTACAAGCACGGGCATATCGGGCTGGTCCTGATTCTATCCGGCGACCATCTCTACCGGATGAACTACCGTATGTTCCGGGACAGCCACATCAAATCCGGCGCCGACATCTCCATCGCGGTGATGCCGGTGAGCCGGCAGGACGCGCCGGAGCTGGGTGTCCTCAAGGTGGACGCCAACGGCCGTATCGTGAAGTTCGTGGAAAAACCCAAGACCGACGAGGCCCTGGACGAGATGATGACCGACACCACCATCTTCGGCCTGTCGCCGGAAGAGGCGGAAAAGCGGCCGTTCCTCGCCAGCATGGGCATCTACATTTTCGATCCGGCTACCCTTAACGATCTCCTGACGAGCGACCTCTCCCGCACCGACTTCGGCAAGGAGATCATCCCCCAGGCTATCGAGACCCACAAGATGCAAGCCTACTGTTTCGACGGGTACTGGGCGGATATCGGTACCATCCGGGCATTCTTCGAGGCCAACCTGGATCTGGTCACCCCCATGCCCAAGTTCAACCTCTTCGACCCGACCCAGCCCATCTACTCCAACACCCGCTTCCTTCCC
>JAJBSZ010000114.1 GCA_020861125.1 Planctomycetota bacterium
GTCAATGCGGAACCGGTGGCGGCGGCGGCGCCCGACGGAGAGGGTGCGCCCGGTGAGCCGGCGGTTGACCCATTGGACGCGTTCGAGGAAGCGTACCCTGAGGATATGGTCGAAGCCGCCATCGAGGAACCGGTGGCGGTGGAAATAACCAGTCCGGAAGCGGTCCGGGCAATCGACCCGGAATTCGTCCCCGATACCTCGTATACCCGGGCGGAAAAGCGCATCTGGTCCCTCCTTAATGCCGTCGCCGTCCATGCCACCCGGGACAAAACCGTCCTGAAACCCGGCGACACCTTTGAAATTCCCGAGGAGGTCTCGGGCCAACCAACCTCCTACGTCTTTTTCGCAAGGTTCAGTTCGCGGGTCAAACCCTTTTTTAAAGATAAACGGATGAGCGGTCATTTGCTGCTCGTGGTGGAAATTACCGCCGAGGAGTTCGAAAAGGCGAAAAAGGTAGGTGGGGTGAACTTTACCAATTATCTCAAAGTGAATAACCGCTGGCCCTACTGTCTGTAACCCCCCGCCCGCAACCGGCCAAACACCCAAGGGCTGGCCGGCCGGCGGGGCAGGGGAGGACCGTTCGGCCTATCAGGCGGGCTCCGCCGCTTTTTCCAGTATTTCCTGTCGGACGTCGGCCGGGATGTGCAGGGCGGTGGCGAGGGCATCCAGATAGGTCCGGGCCATGAAGTTTTCGCTGTCGGCAGCGGCGCAGGACAGGGCAAAGAGCTGCAATGCCTCTTCCGGACCGCTCACGCCGTCCGCCACCCGTTGGGGATCCAAAGGTTCATCCATGGCTTGCCGGGCGATCTGGCGCGCCAGGGATCCCGCGCCCATCTCGTCGATCCGTGCCGTGATGTTTTTCTGTTCCGCCGCATCGACGTGGCCGTCTGCCTTGGCGGCATACACCAGGGCCCGAATCATTCGGGCGGATTTGGCCTCGATCGGCGTGGGTACGGTGGGTTTGGCGGCTTTGGAATAATAGTCTTTCAGACGGTCCTTGTATTTATCCCAGAGGACGGCGCCACCGCCGGCCAGCAACGCTCCCTTGACCAGACCGTTCAGCCCTTTGCCGGTCAGGAGGGCGCCGGCAATTCCCCCGATGGCGGCCGGCCCGATATATTCGTTGAGGGAAGAGAGATCAATGCCGTGGCGCTTGTCCGCCGGTGCCGGATCCCTCGGAGCGGCCGGCTCCTTACGGGTAATGAGATCCTCCAGTGCCTTGAACGCATCCATTGTGGTAGCTCCTTTTCTATAGGTCATACGAATTACTACTTGGCCTCGGCGGGGGCTGTGGGCGGGTCGCCCGCACCGCCGGCATCACCAAGCCGGCACGGTTGGTGGTTACCTCCCGTACCGGTTTGTGGTGATCTCGTGGTCGTTGTAAACTAGTGTGTCCGCAGAGCCGGAACAATCAGTTGACTGTCCCCCGTGGCAGGCCATAAGAATTTTTTTTGATCCAACGATCCCCGTTTGGAACCAAAGGGAGGTATGATGGCTGTCGATCTTGAAGAGTTGGGAAAGTGTTTGGATCTCCGGAGCGATACCGCCACTATACCGAACGATGCCATGTGGCAGGCAATGCACCGCGCCCGGGTGGGTGACGGCGGCCGGACCGACCTCACCGGCCGGGGCGAAGACCCTACCGTCTACGCCCTGGAGCGCCGGGCCGCCGAACTCACCGGCAAAGACGACGCCATCTTTTTGCCGACCGGCAGCCTGGCCAACCACCTTGCCATGTACACCGCTGCCGACCGCGGCGACAAGGTGCTGGTGGAACGGACGGCGCATATCTACATCGACGAACGATCCGACTTTATGCCGCGTTACGGTGGTCTGGTGCCGATCTTTTACCGGTTGACGGACGACTACCAGATCGACCGGGACGAACTTGCCTACCTTCTCGGTAACGGCGACATCACCGTCCTGTGCCTGGAAAATACCCATAACTTCTCCGGCGGCACCTGCCTGACCCCCGAGACCACCCGCCAGGCGGCCGCACTGGCACGGGCGGCCGGCGTCCACGTGCACCTGGACGGTGCCCGCATTTTCAATGCCGCCGTCGCGTTGGGCGTGGATGTCGTGGATTTAGTGGCACCGGTGGATTCCCTCATGTTCTGCATTTCGAAAGGACTGGGGGCGCCGGTGGGATCGCTGTTGGTGGGCAGCGCCGCCTTTATCGAGCGGGCGAGGGTGTGTCAGAAGTTGCAGGGGACGTTCATGCGCCAGGCCGGCGTCATCGCCGCCGCCGGTTTGGTGGCGCTGGAGGAAGGGTTCGGGCACCTGGCGACCGACCACGCGCACGCCGCCCTGCTGGCGAGCCTGACAGCGGGGGTCGCGAAGGCGGTACCGCATCCCGCCTCCGGCTGCACCAACTTCGTGTATTTCGACGTCTCGCCCACCGGCCTCTCGGCGACGGAGGTGGCGGCAGGGCTGCGCCGGCGGGGCCTGCTGGTTGCGGCCATGACCGACAGCGGCATCCGCCTCGCCACCTACCGGGGTATCAGCCGCCATGATGTGGAACGGGCGGCGGCCATTCTGCTTGACTACTTTGCCAGCCTCTGACCGTCCCGTTTACCAAACCGCACCCGTTTGCCTTATCCTTCCCGCAAAAAACCGGTAAGGGGGCTGGAGGCCTCGGCCTGGACCCGCACCTGGCCCGGTCCCGCCTCGGCTGCCATGCGT
This sequence comes from Planctomycetota bacterium, assembly GCA_020861125.1. The sequence continues at coordinate 2,683 of JAJBSZ010000114.1, forward strand.
CCAGCCGTCACCGCCTGCCGGAAGGCCGTGGCCATGGCGACCGGATCCGCCGCCACCGCCAGGGCGGTGTTGACGAGGACGGCGTCGGCGCCCATTTCCATGGCGTCGGCGGCATGGGAGGGCAGGCCCAGCCCGGCATCCACCACCACCGGAATATTGGCCTGTTCGATGATGATCTCCAGGTTAGCCCGGGTTTTTATGCCCTGGTTGCTGCCGATGGGGCTGCCCAAAGGCATGACGGTGGCGCAGCCGATCTCCTCGAGATGGCGGCAGAGAATGGGATCGGCGTTGATGTACGGCAGGACCGTGAAACCGTCCTTGACCAGGATTTCCGCCGCCTTGAATGTCTCGATGGGATCGGGCAGCAGGTAGTAGGGATCCGGCGTTACCTCCAGCTTCAGCCAATCCACCCCGGAAGCGGCGCGGGCGAGCCGGGCGATGCGGACCGCCTCGGCGGCGTCGCGGGCGCCGGAGGTGTTGGGCAGCAGCTGGATGCGGTGGCGGTCGATGGCGGCGAGGACGTCGTCATGGGGGTTGGCGATATCCACCCGCCGGAGGGCGACGGTGACCATCTCCGTCCCCGACGCGTCGATGGCGGCGCGCATGGCCTCGGTGCTGGCGAACTTGCCGGTGCCGACGAACAGGCGGGAGGAAAATTCCCGGCCAGCGATACGCAAGGGTCCCGTTTTCATCTGCTTCCCCGTTTCAGGATGCGGGGCGCCCCGAAAGGCGCCCCGCACGATGTGTGTGTGCTGCAACCAGGTTGGTGGTAGGGATTTTCAACCGCCGCCGACGAATTTCACCAGCTCGATGCGGTCGCCCGACGCCAGGCTATGGGTGGCAAAGCTGTCGCGTATA
>JAJBSZ010000199.1 GCA_020861125.1 Planctomycetota bacterium
GGCCAAGGGCTACCGCCCCGCCACCCGCATCGAAAACGCTGGAACATTTTGGCCCGCCGAGAATTACCACCAGGACTACTACGGCAAGACCGGAAAAACGCCGTACTGCCACGCCCGGCGCCGGATCTTTTAAGCCTTCCCTGCACCCCAATGACAAAGAGGCGCCGCACGCGGCGCCTCTTTTTTTGGTGATTTGTAGGGTGTATTTACTCGCCGTAGCCGCTCAACTCCATCATCACCATGTCCCCCATTTCCGCCTTGAGCAGGCCGGTGACGGGAATTTCGTGGGACATGTAGGTCTTGGTGGTGCCGTTGGGGGTGTCGACTTCCACCACCAGCGCGTCGTAGCTCTTGCCGTTGACGGTGACCGTCTCCTCGCGGATGACGACGTCGGGATTGTCGGCCCGGAGTGCCTGTTCCATCTCCTTGGCCTCGGCCAGATTGACGGGCATTTCCTGGCTCTGGAGCACATGGCCGCCCATGATGGATTCTATGGTCATGATGATGGTCATCTCATCGCCCGACCCTTCGATGCCGGTGATGGACTGCTTCTGTTCCGAGCCGCCCATAACCGTATAGCTGACCCACTGTCCAACCTTGGCATTGTCCAGCGGCTGGGGAAGCTGGGTGAAATCGGCGGCCGGGGCGAGGGAAACCACGGCGACGACGACGGCCGCGAATATTAACATCCGTTTGAGCATGGAGAAGCCTTTCTTCCTGGGGTTACTCAGGACTGAATATAAATCCGCCGGCACTCCGGCGGAAGGGAACAATCATGGACTGGTTCGACGATAAAGTAAAGACAAAAAAACCCTGCCAACTCCGATAAACCCTGTGGCAGCGGCCACGGGAAAATTTCTCCGGCCACCGCCATCCCCTATAGCGTTACCCCATCCTTGAAAATGGTAAAATCGTGATAGCCGTGTTCCTCGTTGCGGGTGGGTTGCCCGGACGCCGTCGCCAGAACCAGTTCGACCAACCCTCGGAGCAAGTCCGGCATCGGTGTGCCGGCGACAAGCGGGCTGGCATCGAAATCGATCCAGTGGTTTTTTCGCCGGGCCAGCCCGGCATTGGACGCCACCTTCACCACCGGCACCGGCGACCCGAGGGGGTTACCGCGGCCGGTGGAAAACAGGATTAGCTGGGCCCCCGCCGCCGCCATGGCCGACACGGACACCAGGTCGTTACCGGGACCGGACAACAGGGTAACGCCCGACTTCGTCACCAAACCGCCATAGGGAAGAACGTCCACCACCGTTCGGGTGCCGCCCTTCTGGGTGCAGCCGATAGACTTGTCTTCGAGGGTGGTGATACCGCCCTCCTTGTTGCCGGGGGATGGATTTTCGTAGATGGTCTGGTTATATCGGGTGAAATAGCGTTTGAAATCGTTGATCATCGCGACGCCCCGCCGGAACACATCCTCGTTCGCCGCCCGATTCAACAAACCCCGTTCGGCGCCGAACATCTCCGGCACTTCGGTCAGCACGGTTTTGCCGCCGCGATCCACCAGCCAGTCAGAAAAGGCGCCAAGGAGCGGGTTGGCGGTGACGCCGGACAGGCCATCCGACGCACCGCATTTCATGCCGACGCACAATTCCGACACCGGTATTTCCACCCGTTCGGCCCGAGCCGCGGCCGCCGCCACCGCTGCCACCAGCTCCCGGCCGGCCGCGAGTTCGTCCGCCACGTCCTGGGCCACCAGGTAGCCGACGTTCGGGTTGCTGTCGGGCTGGCCCGCCACCAGCGCCTGAAAATCGGCCATGACGTTGTTTTCACAGCCCAAGCCGATATAGACAATGCCGCCGGCGTTGGGATGCAGGGCAAGGTTGGCGAGGATGCGGCGGGTATTCTCGTGGTCGTCACCGAGCTGGCTGCAGCCGTAGGGATGGGGAAAGGCCACCACCGCGTCGACCCCGGCCGGGCGGGCGGCGTCGGCTTCCCGGGCCAGGCGTTCCACCAGCCAGTTGACACAGCCGGTGGTAGGGACGATCCACACCTGGTTGCGGATGCCCACCCGGTTGTCATGACGACGGAAGCCGCGGAAGGTGGGGATGGCCATGGTGGCCCCGGCCGGGTCGACGGGCGCGGCGGCAACGGGTTGGTAACGGTACTCCTCCTCCCCCGCCAGGGTGGTGACGACGTTATGGGTATGGACCCAGGCACCGACAGGGATGGCCCGCCGCGCCCGACCGATGGCCACGCCGTATTTCACCACCGTCTCCCCTGCCCCGATGGCGCGGCGGGAAAACTTGTGGCCGGCGGGAATATCCTCGCCCAGTTGCAGGCCGTCGCCCGCCGCACCTATCACCGTCCCGGCCGCCAGCGGAACGACCGCCACGCCGACATTGTCCTGAGGATTGAGAACGATATGGTCGCTCATAAAAAACTCCGCCCGTTGGCCGCCTTTACCCAACCGCCCCAATTCGGGAATCGGCACCTGCCGGTCGCGGAACTTTGCCCGCACCGTACCGGCATGGAGCCCGATCCGGAACCGTTAGCCGATAAACAGCGGCCGCAGGTGCCGGTCGTAGATGTTTTCGGTGACGGCCGCGCCGACGGCGTCGGCGTATTTGTCCAGGAGGTCGAAATAGCGCTGGCCGGCCTTGACCGCGTATTTGTAGCCGATATGGACCAACTGCCGGGCGTTCTGGTTGTAGTCCGGACAGGACGGGACGTGGCGCAGGGTGGCGGTGAGTTTTTCCGCTGACCACCCCGCCACCTCGGCCGGCGTCGGGAGTCGGGCCGGATCGATGTCGATCACCGCCGCGTAGGGAGCGGAGAGTTCGTCGATGTGATCGTAGGCCTGGCCGTAGATCTCCTTGGCAAAGGCCAGACCGTCGCCGCCGACCGAGGCCAGGGCGGCGATCTCCTCGACCCAGGTGGTGCCGGCCGTTTTGACGTGAACGCCGGCGTCGAATTTCCGGCAGGCGTCGCGGATGGGACCGTAGATGCTGTATTTATCGCTGCCGGAATGCACCGACAGCTTGAGGTTGGCCGGCAGGCCGAAGGCGGGCGCGGCGACGGCAGCGACGGCGACGTCGTTTTCGAACTCCCGGGCGAAGCCGGCCACGTCGCCCACGTAGTCGACGCCCTTGTTGAAGCGGCCGCTAAACTTCGGTGCGATGGTCTGGGCCGGGATCTTTTCCTCGGCGATCATGGCGAGGATAAAATAGAGCTCGGTGGGCGACTGGGCCACGTCTGTCTCATCCATCGACACTTCGGTGACGAAGGTGCCGGCGCCCTTGGCCTTTTCCACGGCGCGGTAGATTTTCCCCGCCTCCTTGACGGCGCCCAAAAACTTGTTGGCAGCGGCTTCGATATCCGCCTTGCTGGCGGTGAGGGGCGGCAGACCGCCGGGCAGCTCGACCCGCACCCCCTTGCCGTCCGGGCCGGCGTGGCGGGCGGCAAAGTCGGCGGCGCCGGCATCGGGTTTGCCAACGTAGTCGGCCACGTCCAGGGTGAAGAAATCGGAGGCGTTCATAAAGGCGTCGACATTGCCCAGGTTGATATGGTCGGCGTCGCAGAATTAGGGCTTGG
>JAJBSZ010000253.1 GCA_020861125.1 Planctomycetota bacterium
GGAGCGGTTTTGTGATCGCGGCAATGGGCGAGAAAGGCGGTGCGGAGATGGCGGGCAAAATCGGAGACGACGTTGCGGCCGTTGCGGCGCTCCTCGAGAACGAATTCCATCCAGCCGGATATATTGCCGAGCAGGTTGACTTCGAGAAGACGCATCTGGCTTTCTTCAAACCCGGCATGGAGCAGGCGATCGCGCAGGGCGGCGCGGATCGTCTCCGGCCCCATGTCGATGCGGCCCCGTTCCTTGAATCGTTCAATCACCCGGTCGATAGCCTGATCCAGGCTGGCGGGTTCAGAGTTAAAAGACAATGGCTGCGATGGCACGGCTGGTTGGGACGACATAGCCGACACCCTCCTTCAATAAAGGCCGCCCTGGCGCGGCGGTGATCCTCGATGACAGCGTTTGGATTATCGACCTCCCCTGGCAGGCGAGCAGCCGGTCGGCCTGAACATTCGCCGCCGCCGCCGATACTCCTGCCGCAACTTCTGGTTTGCCCGTGTACTGCACCCGTTTCATTCTGCCGCCGTTCCTGGAAATAGCAAGGGTTTCCTCACCCCTCGGCCCGATTTGGGCTGGGCCACCGGAGCCGCTGGGAAAGTACCTCCAGCATGTGGCGGGCGTCCGCAACCTCCTGCTCGACCGCCAGCACCCAGAGCTTTCCTACTATACTTGTATCGGCCAAGCTGTCGAAAATCTTCTTGGCACGATCTTTTTCCGTTATGCACACCACCGCCTGACGCCGGTCCGCCTCCGCCACCACCGCTTCCAGCCGAGGCCTGTCGATGGTCCCATGGTCGCGGAGGGCGCAGGCGCCAACCACCTTCCCGCCCAAGCTAACCAACGTTTTTATAAAGGCTTCAGGCCGCGCGATCCCGGACAGGGCGTAGACGTTGCGGCCGGCCAGGGCTGTCAGCGGCAGGCGAGTGCCGGCAATATCGTACAGACCGGTCGGAGCGTGCCGGGCAAAAAAAATCGGCGCCGGCGAGTGCCGCCGCACCGCCGCCGCCAGCGCCCGGCGCTGCCCGTCGTCCACTTGGTCCGACCGGGTAATAACGATGAGCCCGGCAGCCGACAAAACCCGTTTCGGTTCCCGCAACAGACCGCCGGGCAGGGTGTTGCCGCCACCCCAGGGACAGGTCGCATCCACCAGAACAATGTCCAGGTCCCGCTGTAGCCGCAAATGCTGGAAGCCGTCGTCCATGATCACGACATCCGCCCCGGCGGCCACAGCGCGTTCCGCCGCTGCCCGACGGTCGGCCCCGACCATGACCACCGCCCCGTCACAGTGGCGGTGGTACAACACGGCTTCGTCGGAGCGGCCGTCCGCCTCGCGGCGGTACCCGCGGAGGACGATGCCCGGCCGGTGGCCGAGGTCCAGGCAAAATTTGCATAACATCGTGACGAAAGGCGTTTTACCCGAGCCACCGGCGGTAAGGTTCCCGACGCTGATCACCGGCACCGGCGGCTTTCCCGACGGGAGCAGCCCCCGGCGATAGGCGGCCCGGCGGGCCAGCATGGCCGCGCCATAGGCCTTCCCCGGCAGCCAGAGGCCGGCGCGGAGGACGGCGCCCGGCCAGCCGCCGCCGCCTTCCAGCATCCTTCTTAACGCCTGTTCGTCCATACCCTTTGTCCCTCGCATCCGCCATCCTATTGTAGGCGGAGGCAGGCGGACTGGCTATCAATAAACCGGCGCGCCGGTGCGGATGAACTCCAGGCACTTGTCCGCCGTGAGGGACGGGCTATACAGCCAGCCTTGGATCCGGGTGCAGCCGAGGGCTTGCAACGCCTTGAGCTGCTCGATATTGTCGACGTATTCGATCAGAATCTGGATGTCCAGCGACCGGCACAGTTCGGCCACGGTGAGGATGATTTCGGATGAGTGCCGGCTCGTCGCAACATCCCGGGACAGGATTCGGTCGATCTTGATGGTATCGACGGGAAAGTGCTTGAGGTACACCAGCGAGCTGTGGCCCATACCGAAATCGTCGATGGCCAAGGCGACGCCCAGGTCGTGAATTTGCCCGAGGATGGCCGACCGGTGGCCGCCGCCGCCGAGGGCCGCCGATTCCGTCACCTCGACCTCGAGCATGCCGGGCGGAATGGCATACCGGTTGACCCGCTCCGCGATTTCTCCGACGATATCCTGACCGTCCAGTTCATACACAGAGAGGTTTACCGACATGGTGACGTCGGTCACCCCCTGTTCCCGCCAGAGTGACTGTTGCCGGCAGCATTCCTCCAAGGCCCAGGCGCCGAGATCCTGAATCAGCCCCGATTCCTCCGCCAGGCCGATAAACAAGGCCGGCGGAATCCGTCCCAGATAGGTATGGTCCCACCGCAGCAGCGCCTCAACGCCGAACACCTTGCCGGTCAGACTCTCCACCTGCGGTTGGTATTCCAGGGACAGTTCGCCGCGGGCCGCCGCCTGAGCCAGATCGCCCACCAGCGATCGGGCGAGGACGCGCGCTTCCGGAGTCAGGTGGCTGTCGTGTTCGCATTCCCCGCCGGACAGCAATTCCCGGAAGGCACGGTTGAAAGAGTCGCGCTTAACCGCCTCGGCAAGGCGCACAAACGGCAGGTAAATCGCCGCGCCGAGCAGGAGGTTTACCCCCTGCAGCACCGACCCGGCCAGGGAGCCGGTGGCGGCGAAGCCGCCGATGAAGATGGGCGCTGTCCAATCGATAGGGTGCACCGTTGCCGGAACCAGCCCCGACACCACCGCCAAATAGGCCACCAGGCACTGGAGAAGCGGCACCAGGAGAAAGGGCACGAGAAACATCGGGTTAAGGACGATGGGCAGGCCAAATATGATGAGTTCGTTGATGTTGAACAACGCGGGAAGGATGGAGATCTGGCTGATTTTCCGCATGGAGCCACGGCGGTTGGCCACCAATACCGCCAGGATAAGGCACAGGGTCGACCCGCTGCCCCCCAGCGAGATGAAGGCGTCGAAAAAGGTTTTGGTGAAAATATACGGTACCGGTGTGCCGGCCGCGGCAGCCGACTGGTTGGCCGCCATGGCGGTGCCGTAGAGGGAGGCGGTCATCGGTTCCAGCAGGTTGGTGCCGTGGATGCCAAAGAACCAGAAAAGATGCCGGAGAAACGTATAGAGCATGGCGGTGGACAGCGTGTTGTCGAGCCGTTCGAAGGGCAGGCTCAGCCACGTCATGAGGTGGCGGTGCAGGCTGTCGATGCCCATGGTCGTGGCCAGGTGCTTTCCCATGGCAAACAGGATGATGGTGATCATGCCGGGAATGAGGGCCAGGAACGCGTGGGTGATGGCGGCATCCGATTCCTCGGAATAAAAGGAAATGGTCAGCCAGCCGACCCGAAGCAACCGGAAAAACAGGATGGTTGACCCGAACGCCACCGCTATCGACAAAAACAATCCATGAATACCCAGCCAGTAGAATGGCAGGGCCGTACCCGGCGGCAACGCCCCGCCCGCGCCCGAGTCCATGGGATACGGTTCCATGAACGCGATCAGGCAGGCCAGACGCACC
>JAJBSZ010000229.1 GCA_020861125.1 Planctomycetota bacterium
CGGCAAGGGCGAACCGGATACGGTTCTCGCCAGCCGCGGCCCGCGGCTGGACAAACGCAACCTGGCCGCCTTTCTCGTCCAGGCCCAGGCCTTCGACCGGGCGCTGGCTGAATTGCCGCCTATGGTGATCGTGCCCGGATCCGGCCGGGGGTTCTTCGCCTGGGAGACGGGGGTCGTGGTCCTCGCCCTCCGGCCGGTGGTGGGGGTGGACGACTCGGCCGCGTCGGCGCTGGCCTGGTACCGCATGCTTGACGATCAGTTAAATCAGGCGGGACGGCTCCGCGCGGCGTATGAAGCCAAGTTTCCCGGTGCGGTATTCGCGACGGATTTTCCCGCCGACTACCGCGCCTGGCTGACCCGCCTGACCAAGGGCGAGGCCGGCGCCCTGAGTGCGGAGCGGCGGGCGTTTTTCCGGGAGGTTGTGGGCCCGGACCTCGCCGGTCCACTCCTCCCCGCCAACCTGCGCACGGTGGGGCCGCAGACCCAGGTCACCATCTGCCGCCGGTTGGAAAAGCAACTGGCCGCCGGCGACACCGACGTCAATCTCCACCGCCGGCTGGCGGCCCTGTACTGGCAGCAGGGCAACCTGGAGGCGGCGGGGGTCCAGTTCAACGTGGCGATGCAGTTGGACCCGGACGACGGGGAAACGCTGTTTTCGGCTGGCATGTTCATGCGCGGGCAAGGGGACGGCGAGGCCGCCAACGACTGTTTCCGCTTCGGCGCCGAGCGCGCGGGCGATACCCTGTGGGGAATTTACTGCCAGGACGCATTGGCCAACGGGCTATGACGGCGCCCGACACGGCGTCGGGCGACCGGAGAGGGAAAAAGGGTATGGACGCACTGACGACCGCGGTCGCCGTGGAGGGCGGCGGCGGATCCGGCTACTGGCAACTGGCGATGATCCTGGCTGCGGTGGGATTCCTCGGCGTCTTCCACCGTTGGCGCAAGCGGCGGACGCCGGCCCTGCCGAGGGCCCGGGAACTCCGGGAGCGCGACCAGGAGCCGAATCGCTACCGGGACGCCGCCGACAAGGCGATCGTGGAAATTCTCGAAACCAGCCGCAGCCTGAACGCCCAGGTGGATGCGAAAATCCGCGTTCTCAACCGGCTGGTGAAAGAGGCCGAGGACAACATCGCGCGGCTCGAGGCGGTGCTGGCCCGGGCCAATCCGCCCGCCGACGCGCCGCCCGCAGCCACCTCCGACCGGGCGGCCGACAGCCCGGAACCGGCGGCGGGGCGGGAGCGGGTGTTCCTGTCCGAACTCCACGAACGGATCCACCGCCTGAGCCAGGAGGGTAAAACCGATGCTGAAATCGCCCGGGCGACCAGTTTGTCGACCACCGAGGTCGCGTTCGCCCTGGCCGCGATGGCGGCGGAGGAATGACCGGGCATCAGTCCATGCCAAACCAGGCCGACAACGGCCGGGAGGAGAAAGCCCATGGTTGACGCGTTGGGCCCGGCGGCTCCCGGTGGAGAACCGGAGCCGGAAGGGTTGAAAATTCTCAGCCGGGCCGGGACCGGACGGCGGTCGCACTGGTACGCCGCCCAGCAGGTGCGGCTGGAGCGGATCGTCGCCCTGAAGCAGCTTCGGCCCGTTCATGGCGAGAGCCGGAGCTTCCGCGAGGCCTTCCTGCAGGCGGGGCGCCAGGCCGCGGCCATCGTGCATCCGGCCGCCATTCCCGTCTTCAACGTCTACCCGAACCAGTGTTGCATCGCCATGCAATGGTGCCGCGGCGCCGCCCTTCGGGAGATGTCCGATTCCCTGTCGCCGCTGCGGGTGGCGGTGATCGGCGAGGTGGTCATGGACTGTCTGTCGTCCCTGCACGCCACCGGCCGCTGCCACGGCAACATCACCCCCGGCAACATCTTTCTCGGTAACGACGGCGGGGTGTGGCTGGAGGACTTTTTCCACCACCCGGTGATGCGGGATGGAGAACGGACCTTTACCGGCGAATACGCTTTCATCGCACCGGAAACCCTGACCGCCGGCGAAGTGAACTGGCGGACAGACGTCTACGGCCTCGGCCGGGTGCTGGGCGAGGTTCTGGACCGGGAGGCGCCGGCCGAGGAACTGGGGATGCTTCTCGATACCCTGCAGTCCCGGGACCCGCAGCAGCGGGGCGGTTCGCCCGGCGCCGTCCTCGATGCCTTCCGCCGCCTCCGCCGGCTGGAGGAGGCGCGGGTGGGATCGCGCCCGGAGGTGGTGCGGCGGAAACGCATGTACCGGCGGGTGCCGGCGGAGTTCGACGTGTCCCTCCGCCCGCGATCCGCCACGCCGGGCGAGACGGCAACCATCCTGATGAAGACCCGGGACATCGGCGAGAGCGGCGTGTTTGTGGAAACGGACGACCTGTCCATCCGGGTTGGCAGCATTCTGGAATTGGATTTCACCCTCAAGGGGGGCGAGGGCCGGGTGCATGCCTTCGGGATCGTCCGCTGGCGCTCGGAGCCGCCAATGGTCCGGGGCGTAGGGGTGCAGTTCGTGGAAGTGGATCAGGTCGGCCTCGCCAACCTGCGCCGCTATCTGGAAAACCGCTGACCGACAGCGCCGCCACCGTGGACATGGCGGTCATACGATCTGCCGCACCGCCGCTCTGACGCTTTGCCGCTCTGCCGTTTTGCCGCTCCGCCGCTCCGCCACTCAGGGCCGGGCGGATCAATCGAACCTGATCATGACCTTGCGGGCCGTTTCCTTGTCGTGGCATGCCACCGCGAAGGCGGCGTGGATATCGCGGAACGGAAAGCGGTGGGTGTTGAGGGCGGCGAAGTCGTATTTATCCCGTATCTTCGACAGGAAGCGGATGGTTTTCGGGACCCACCGGTCCGTACCGCCGCTGCCGGCCAGCCGCAGCGTTTTCCAGATGGTTTTGCCGATCTCCACCGGCACTTTGCGACCGATGGAGTGTCCCACCAGGCCGACGCGGGCGGAATGCCCGGCGAGATCGAACAGCGAGGCGATTCCCTGGTCGTTGCCGGAACACTCGACCACCACATCCGCCATCCTGCCGTCGGTGAGCCGGGACACGGTTTCTAGAAGGTGCGGGCCGGCGGGGTCCAGTGCGTGGTCGGCACCGTAGCGCCGGGCGGTGTCGCGCCGGCTGGCCAGCGGGTCGAGGAGGATCACGGTGGCGCTGGATTCCTTGCAGGTTATGGCGGCGCATAGCCCGATGGGCCCGCCGCCGATAATGACGCAGGTGTCCGAGGCGTCCGGCGCGCAGCCGTTGCCCCACACGCCCCAGTAGCCGACGTTGAACGTCTCCACCCAGGCGCCGAGTTCAAAGTCCCAGTCCTTGGGAATGACGTGGGTGAAGCCCTCCTCGAGGATCAGGTATTCTCCCATCCCGCCGGGGGAATTCGGCATAAAACCGACTTCGCGCATGTTGAGGCAGGCGGAGGGCATCTTGCCGTCCTTGCAGTTGGCGCACTGGTAGCAGGGCAGTACGCAATCGCCCACCACCCGATCCCCCGGTCGCACGCTCCCCA
>JAJBSZ010000419.1 GCA_020861125.1 Planctomycetota bacterium
CCCACGAATACAACCTCACCGTGCTGCTGGATTCCGCCCGCAACGAACCCTATGCCCAACAATATTGTTGCGCCGCCTACGTGAGCGCGGAGTTGGTCGCCACCAACCCCGATGCCGCCGCCCGCTTTACCCGGGCCATGCAACAGGCCAGCGCCTGGATCCAGGCCAACCCCGACGAAACCACCCATATTCAGGTGGACAACAACTACGTGGCGGGCGACCCCGAATTAAACGCCTCCATCCTCAAGACCTACAACTACATCCCCTCCGTCAAGGGTGCCTACGACGCCTTCGAGATTACCGCCGTGGAACTGCAGAACATCGGCATCCTGCCGGCCGAGGTGGATATCGACTTTCTTCGGGAAAACAGCTTCGCCTTCTTCTCCGACGTCGCGGACACGGTGTCCGTGCCCTGACCGGTCTCGCCCCAGGTGGGCTGCGGAGGCGCCGCCGTTCCCACGGCGGCGCCTCCTTCGGGTAAGGTTCGGACGTCCAAGGGCGAGCGCTTACTCTCCGCCGTCCTGGTTCGGCCAAACCGCCCGGCTCGGGCCGGCCTCCCGCAGGAGGCTTAGTGGAATAAACGCCTCGGCGGTACCATAGGCATAGGGAAGAATCTGGTACGGTGGGAAATAAACGCGCACGCCGCCTTCTTCCAGGCCAAGGCAGGCATAGTTGTCCGGTATGGGCGCGAAGCCGTCATGGAAAAAGGGTATCAGATCGCCAGTCCCCGTCAGACCGGGCCGACCGGCATCATAAAACGCTTCCACCAGGCGCGGCGCCTGCTCCGCCATAATGGCCAAGGCCCGTTCTCCATCGGCGAAAAGATCGGAAAATCCCAGCCTGGTGCCCGAGGCCAAATCGAAATGCAAAGCCGTCAAATCCGTGCTCGGGTGGGCGGCACGGGAAAAGGACCGTTGGCAGGTGAAGAGAACGCTGACGATGGTGGCGCTCGGCCGGGTAGTGGCGTGGCGCAACGCCAGTTCCCAGGTGCCGTCGGTCACCTCGGGTCCGCCGGAGGCCAGGGCCGCGCCGTTACCAAGACCGCGTTGCAGCGTTTCCTCCACCCATTCGCGAATGGCAGTATCCACCGCTTCTACCCCGAAGTGGGGAACGGATCCGTCGAACCGCCACTGGTAGTGAAGGGAATAGGACCGCTCGCCGGCCAAATCAGCCGCCAGAACCGGGAGGAGGGGCAACAACAGAACGCAGCCCCAGACCCTTAAAGGTAATGATCGCCTCGCCATTATCTCTCCTTGCTACCACAGGTTATCTTCCGATTGGCCCGGCCGCGGCGGCCGGGAGTTCCCTTCACTTGCCGCCAACCTTATCGGTATTTCAGGTTATTTTTGGCCGTTCCGATAAAAAAACTTGAAATCCACGGAAAAGGGGATACGTTTGGCGTGTCAAACAAACTGGGAATGAAAAGGAAGCGGTCGCATGCACGAAACGCTCAAGGTGACTGCCGTTCTCGAGGATTATCTCGAGGCCATTTATCATCTGAGCACATCGGAAAATGGCGCCCGTTCCCGGGATATCGCCGAATCGTTGAACGTGCATAAGTCGACGGTAACCTCTGCCCTCCGCGCCCTGCGCGAAATGCGGTTGATCCACTACTCGCCCTACGAGGCGGTCACCCTCACCGACGAGGGCAAGAAGGTTGCTCGGGATGTAGTGCGGCGGCACGATACCCTCAAGGGGTTCTTCACAGAGGTGTTGGGGGTCGATGCCGCCATGGCCGAAAAAGCTGCCTGCGGCATGGAACACTCCATGCCCCGGGAAATTGTTGACAAGTTGGCCCTCTTCGCTCGCGGCATTCGAAAAACCCAGGCGGAGGCCGACAGCGAGGAGATCGGGGATGGCGGCGACGAGCACGCTTGATGCCATACAGCCGGGCCACCGGGCCAGAGTGGTTTCCCTGGTGGGGGACGGTGACATTAAAAAGAGAATTTCGGAAATGGGTCTTACCCGTGGCGCCGTCGTCGAGGTCGAGCGGGTGGCGCCGCTGGGCGATCCCATGGACATCAAGGTGCGCGGCTACCGCCTTTCCCTTCGCAAGGAAGAGGCCGCCCGCATCGTGGTGGAACCGCTGGCGTAGGGGTGGCCGGCAGCCGTGCCCGTGGCGGCACCGCGTTTTGCCGACCGCGCCAGTCGGTCGTGGATTGTTGTATCGTGAGGATGGATTGCCAATGCCTGAAATAACCGTTGCCCTCGCCGGGAATCCCAATGCCGGTAAGACAACTGTTTTCAATGCGCTCACCGGGTCCCGGCAGCATGTTGGCAACTATCCTGGTGTTACCGTGGAGAAAAAAGAAGGCGTCGTCGACTTCGACGGGTGCCGCTACGTCGTGGTGGATCTACCCGGTACCTATTCTCTGTCGGCGCATTCGCCGGAAGAGGTGGTGGCGCGGGATTTCCTGGTTCAGGACAAGCCCGACGTCGTGGTGCAGGTAGTGGATGCCGCCAACCTGGAGCGGAACCTCTTTCTCGCGACCCAACTGATGGAACTGGGCGTCAAGCTGGTGATCGCCCTGAACATGGCGGACGTGGCACAACACCGCGGTCTGGAATTCGACCTCGAAACACTCGCGGCCCTGCTCCGGGCTCCCGTTATCCCGACAGTTGGCAACCGCGGCGAGGGCATGGAAGCGCTCCTCAAGGCGGTAGGCCGGGTGGCGGCCGAACCCGCCCGGGAATACCAGCCGATCGACTATCCGCTCGACTACCAGGAGGCGGTGGCCACCATCGACAGTGCCCTGGCCGGCGCCGACCGGTCCCTGGCCGACCGCTACCCACACCACTGGCTGGCCGCCCGCCTGTTGGAAAATGATCCCGAGGTACTGCGGCAGGTGACCGATCCCGGCCTGCTGACAAAGGTAACCGAACTTCGGGAAGCTTTTTTCCGGAACAACGAGGATCCGCCCGAAGTGCGGGCGGCGGAGACCAAATACGGCTGGATCGCCGGCCTGTGCGCGGAAAGCACCAGCCAGACCGAGACCGCTCGGGCGGACGTGTCGGACCGCATCGATGCCGTCATGCTGCACCGTATCTGGGGATTCCCCATATTTCTCGCCCTGATGTACCTGATGTTCCAGCTCGTGTTCACCCTTGGCGAACCGCCGATGGAGTGGATCGAAAACGGCTTCGCCTCGCTGCGGGATTTTGTCCGCCACCTCTGGCCGAAGGCGGCCGAGTCGCCGCTGCGGGATCTGTTGGCCGACGGGATTATCGGTGGCGTCGGCGGTGTGCTGGTGTTTTTGCCCAACATCATCCTCCTGTTTCTCGCCATCGCTTTTCTGGAAGGCACCGGCTACATGGCTCGGGCCGCATTCCTCATGGATCGCCTGATGCACCGCATCGGCCTGCATGGCAAAAGCTTCATCCCCATGCTTCTCGGCTTCGGCTGTACCGTACCCGCCATCAAGGGCTGCCGGACCCTGGAAAACCGCCGCGATCGTCTGGCCACGCTCCTGGTGCTGCCG
>JAJBSZ010000447.1 GCA_020861125.1 Planctomycetota bacterium
ATTCCGGGTCTTGTAACCACCGGGACGACGGTGAAAGGAACGCAATGCAACCATCGGCGAAGAGGCCTGTCCACGTCGCGGCGATGCTTGGCTGCCTCGTCCTGACGGCCGTTTCCTGTCGTGGCGGGGAAGGGGAGGCGGAACGGTGGCGGGGCGTATTCGAGCCGCGGGCTGAGGCGGTGATCCCGGCGGAAACCTCCATGCTGGTTGTGGCGATGCCGCGGTCTCCCGGCGAGTCTTGCCGGGCAGGGGATCTCTTGGTGGAGTTTGACGCCGCGTTGCCCGAAGCCGCCGTGGCCGCCGCCCTCGCCAAGGCCGAGGCGGTGGAGCTCAACCTGTCCGGTATGCGCAGCCTGTTCGAGAAAAATCAGGTGACGGCGGTGGAACTGGCACGGGCCGAAAGCGAGGCGGCCCAGGTGCAGCTGGAACTGGCTGCGGCCCGCCGCGAGGCCCGGGTATGCCGGGTGGTGGCGCCGTTCGCCGGCAAAATCGTGGAGCGGAAGGTCCGGGAGCACGAATGGGCCAACCGGGGATCGCCCCTCCTGCTTCTGGTGGATGACGCGGTGCTGCGGGTTCGCTTCTTTTTGCCCGAGGAGAACTTTTCCGCGATCGCTCTGGGGGATACCGTGGCGGTGTGGGTGCCGGCGGTATCCCGGAAAGTGGCAGGTGTGGTCAGCCGGCTCGGGGTGGTGTTCGATCCGGTCAGCCGTACTTTTGACGTCTGGGCGGAGGTTGACAACACCGACGACAGTCTCCGCGCCGGCATGACCGCCGAGGTGCGGTGGCCGGTGGTGGAGGACGGTGGATGACCGCCGACTGCCCCGACGAACTGGATATCCTCCTCCTGGCCGGGCAAGCCCGCAGCCGGGATGAATTGTTTTTCACCCTGGTGAACCGCACCACCGCGGTCTGCGCCTACGACCGGGCCTCCTTGTGGCAAGTGGGTCGGCGGCCAACCCTGGTGGCCGTATCCGGCACGGAAAAGGCCGACCCCCGGGCTCCGTTCGCGCTGGCATGGACTGAAGCCCTTCGCCGCCTGCGCTCACCCGAGACGGCGGCGATCCTGGCGTCGGAGGATTTTACCCGGACGGCTCTGCTCGAGGCAATCGCCGCCCGAACCCAGGGCCTTTCCGCCGTGTGGCAGCCGATTCCCGGCAGCGGGATGGCCCTCCTGTTTGAGCGCTGGGGCGCCCAGACCTTCACCGCCGCCGACGCCTCCCGGCTCGGCCGGTTGGCTGCCGCCTTCGCGGTTTTTTGGCCGCGGCGGCGGTGCCGACTCGGGCGGATGATCCGTTCCCTGGTGGCGGTTGCCTGTGTGGCGGCCGTCGTGGTGGGGCTGATTCAGGTGCGGTTGCCGCTGCGCGTGGTCGCCACCTGCGAGGTCACCGCCCGCTCTCCGCGATTGATCGCCGCGCCGATGGACGGGGTTATCGACGAGGTGCTGGTACTGCCCGGGCAGCGGGTGGCGGCGGGTACCGTCTTGGCCCGGTACGATTCGCGGCTGATGGAAGAGGAGTTGAAAATCTCCCGGCGGCAGGTGGCGGTGGTGGAAGCGGAACTCGCCGGTGCCCGGGCCAGGGGTTTTTCCGAGGCCCGCTACCGGGGCGAGACCGCCTTGCTCGAAGCCCGTCTGGAACAGGAACTGGCCCGCCTCGAGGCCCTGGAAGTGCGGTATGCCCGGCGGGTGGTGACGGCGCCGGTCGCGGGCATGGTGCAACTTGACGATGCCCGGGCCTGGCGCGGCCGGCCGGTTGCCACCGGTCAGGCCATCCTCTGGCTGGTAGACCCCGAGGATACCCGGCTGAACATTTGGCTGCCCCAGGACGATCGCATCGAGTTCGATACCGAGAAACCGGTACGGGTGCATCTGCACGCCGTGGGTGGCGAACCGCGTCTGGCGTCGGTTACCTATATTTCATCCTTCGCCCAACCGGCTCCCGACGGCGGGTATGCGTTTGTCGCCGAAGCGGAGTGGCTGACCCGCGCGGAGCGGGCGCCGCCGCTGGGTCTCCGGGGCACGGCTTCTCTCTATGGCGATGAGGTCTCTCTCGGCTTCTGGCTGTTCCGCCGTCCCATGGCCTCAGTCCGCCGCTGGCTGGGGGTGTAGCGAAATGGGCGGGGCGGCAGCGGGCTGGGTGCTCCGGCCGGATCTGGAGATCATCGCGGCGGAATCGGTGGCTGGCCGGCCGGCCATCCTGGTTCATGATCCCCAAAGCGATACCTATGATCGGGTGGAGTGGCCGGAGAGCGACCTCGTATCCCTGTTGCGTTGGCCCCGAACCGGACCGGAATTGCGGGCAGCCGTAACCCGCATCACCACCCTCAGGCCGACGCCGGCCGATATCGGCAGCTATTTGGCGGAGTTGGGCCGGCGCGGCTGGTTGCGGGGCGACCGGTTCTGGCCAACCCACTTCCGTGAGCGGCCACGGAACGGCATCATGGCGCTGGCCGCGCGGATCCTGTTTTTTCAGGTGCCGTTGATCCGGCCGGAGCGGTTTCTTCAGGCTACCGCCGGCGCGGTCCGCCTGCTGGTAAATCCGGTCACCGTGGCGATACTGTTCCTGATTGGCATTGCCGCCCTCTACCTCGCGCTGCCGCGCTGGGAGGAGTATTGGCAGGACAGTCTCGGCTCGTTTCGCTACGGTCGGCTGCCCGCGTTTTTTCTGGCTCTGGCCGCCGTCAAGGTGGTGCATGAATTTGCCCATGCCTACGCCGCCACCCTGGCGGGCGCGCGGGTAGCGGCGATGGGCGTCGCCTTTTTTTTCCTGTTGCCCTTGCCGTTCACCGACGTCACCGACGCCTGGCGGCTCTCGTGGAAACGGCGGTTGCGGGTAGCGGCGGCCGGCATGCTGGCGGAAATGGCGTTGGCCGGCGTCGCTCTGTTTCTCTGGGCCCTGTCGCCGCCGGGGGCGGCAGCGATGGCGCTGGCAAAACTGTCGTCGGTGGCGGTGGTATCCACCCTGCTGACCAACCTGAACCCCGGGCCGCGCTTCGACGGCTACTACGTTTTCATGTGTCTGGTGCGGGTGGAAAATTTACGGAGCCGGGGGATGGCCGCACTCCGTCGGTTGGCCTGGGGACGAATCCTGGGCCTAGACCTGCCGGACGATACCTCCGGTCCCGACGGCGCGCGGCGGACGGCCATGCTCCTCTATGCCGTCTATGCGGTCCTGTACCGGCTGAGTCTGGGTTGTGCCTTGGGGTATTCGGCCTACCGGTTTTTGCCCAAGGCTTTCGGCCTGCCGGTGGCCGCGCTGGTAGTCTGGCTCTTTGTCGGCCAGCCGATAGTGGGAGAAAGCGTGCGATTGGGTAAATCCCTGCCATCCATGTCCGTCACCGCAACGGGCGTCGTTCTCCTCCTGTTCCTGGGCGCCCTCGGCGTTTGGGTGGTCGGCAGCTGGCCGCGCCGCCTGACCTTTCCAGCCGTATCCCGAGCCACGGCCGAGGAGGCGGTGAGGGCGAGGCGGAGCGGGGT
>JAJBSZ010000471.1 GCA_020861125.1 Planctomycetota bacterium
GCCGCAGCCTCTTCGGCCGCCTCGTCGGCAGCGGAAGCTTCGGCGGCGGCGACAGTTTCCTCCGCCGGGGTGGTTTCGGCGGCAAACGCCATTCCGCACGCCAGGAACAGGACGGCGGTACAGCACAGATACTTAATCATGCGTGGACTCCCTCTTTGAAACGAACAATCCACCCCCCGACGGGAGTAGAAACGGTTCTCCCCTCACCGGGGTCCGGAACACCGTACCGGGCTCTGGACCATGGGGAGTTTGCTGCTTGGATGCAGGGCCGGCACCGTCCGTCATCCCGATGCGGTGCGCGGGTTATTCCTCTTCGTCGTGCTCCACCACCGTGTCG
Organism: Planctomycetota bacterium; assembly: GCA_020861125.1. Next base: position 338 of record JAJBSZ010000471.1, read on the forward strand.
CCGGTGCGGTAGATCTGCCGGTTCTTGTCGGTCCGGAAACGCTCCAGCGCCCGGTTCTGCACGCCGGCGTGGGCGGCCTTGATGTGCTCGAGCAGGTTTCCGACGTAGGGGTCCCGGGAGAGATCCGACGCCGTGAGTTCGGCGATGGCCTCCTCCTGGGTCTTGTTCTGGCGGTAGATGATACGGAACGCCTTCTTGAGGCCGGCGATGGATTCTTCCGGCACCTTGCGCCGTTTCAGGCCCTCCATGTTCAGGGTGCGGACTCGGCAGTTTTCCCGGAAGCCTTCGGCGATCATGTAGGGCGGGATATCAAAACCGATGCCGGAGTTCGGTGCCACGAAGGACATGGAGCCGATGGTCACGAAATGGTGCACCAGACAGGCGCCGGAGATCCAGGCCTGATCCTCGATGTGGATGTGACCGGCCAATTGGGTGGAGTTGGTGATGACCACGTTGTTGCCGATGATGCAGTCGTGGGCGACGTGGACATAGGCCATGATCATGCAGTCGTTGCCGATGCGGGTGGTGCCGCCGCCGACGCCGGTTCCGCGGTTCACGGTGGCGAATTCACCGATGCGGCTGCGATCGCCAATGATGAGGTCGGTATCTTCCCCTTTGAACTTGAGGTCCTGCGGGTCTCCTCCCACCACCGCGCCCGAGCAGATCAGGCAGTCGCTCCCGAGGGTGGTTCGGGTAACGACGTGGCAGTGCGGCATGAGTTTGGTTCGATCGCCGACCACGACGCCGGGACCGACCACCGCGAAGGGACCGATATCCACGTCCGTGCCGATGACGGCGGTGGGATCCACGATGGCGTTGGGATGAATGCGGTTCTTCATTACAGGGTCTTTCCTCGATGAGCTCGGTTTTTCACTCCGGGCAACGCCGGCCGTTGGCCCGCCCCGCCGGCCGTTCCGGGCCGCGCGCGAACGGATCACAGGCTATCCGTCTGGTACCGCCCAAAAGCCGCCGTTCCGCCACCCGGCCGGGGAGGCGCGGCAGCCGCAGTATCTCACGGAACCGTAACAAATGGAAACAGAATTCTTATCAATACGCCGGCTTGGCGTCAACGATGGCGAATTTGATCGTGGCTTCGGTGGTGGTTTCGCCGTCCACCTCGGCCCAGGCCTTGACCACGCCGATCCGGCTTTTCAGCTTCACGAACTCGACATGCAGGTAGAGACAATCGCCGGGCACCACCTGCCGCCGCCACTTCACATCGTCAGCGGTCATCAACACCGCCAGCTTGCCCTTGCCCGCATACTCGCCCAACATCATGATAGCGCCGGCCTGCGCCAGGGCTTCGATCTGCAGCACCCCGGGCATGATGGGCTGGCCGGGAAAATGCCCCTGGAAAAAATTCTCGTTGAAGGTGAGGTTCTTGTAGGCCAGAATCCGCTTTTTTTCTTCCAGTTCCACCACCCGGTCGATGAGGAGAAAGGGATAACGGTGCGGCAGCAGGTTGGTGATGGCCTTGAAGTCCATGACCCCGGTGGGGTTCTCCGCCTTGGAAATGGCCCGTTCCACCGCCTTGGCCAGCTCGATATTCAGGGCATGGCCGGATTTGGACGCGATCAGGTGCACCCCCAGCCGACGGTTGACGATGGATAGATCACCCACGAGGTCAAGGATCTTGTGGCGGACGCATTCGTCGTCCAGGCGGAAGGCATTGTCGACCACGCTGTCGCCGTCGAGCACCAGGGTGTTCTGGGCGGTCGCGCCCTGGCCGAGACCCGCCGCCAGCATGGGTTCGACATGCTGTTTCATGACAAAGGTTCGGGCAGCGGCGATGCCGGAGGTAAACATGCCGGGGGTGATTTCCGTGCTTACCGTGCCCCGGGCCAGAGCCGATTCCTGATAGTCCAGGATATACGTGACGCGGAAGGAACCGTCCGGCGAGGGATAGGCGGTAACGCCCGAATCGCCCCGACCCACGGAGATCGGCTCCTTGGGGATGAAAACCGACCGGTCCGCCTCCTGCTGGACGATACCCGCCGCCTCCAGCCCCTTGACGAACTCCAGGGCCGACCCGTCCAGGCCCGGCGCTTCCGGCCCGTCCGCCTCGATCACCGCGTTGTCGATGCCCAGACCCCAGACGGCGGACAGGAGATGCTCCAGGGTCATGATTGCCAGCCCGTCGCCGACGCGGACCACATTGCAGTTGCGGCTGCCGTCGCACAGGTAGGGACTGAGTCTCTTTTCCACGCCGCCGGTCCGGACCACCAAACCACTGTCGACCGCCGCCGGATGTACGGTCACCGTTGCCGCTGCGCCGCTATGCAGGCCCGTCCCGGAAAACACGGCCGGTTTGGCCAGGGTGCGCTGTTTTTCTGCCATGGCTCCTCCTCTCCTCCTGGTGCCGCCCTGCCGTTTCCGGCCCAGCCGCCAGATGGCGGGACCAGAAGGCGGGCGCACGATACGGGCCGCCGCCGGAACGAACGCTAGCCCCGGTTCTCCAGCTGCCGCAGCCGTTTCTCCAGATCCTTGACCGTTTGCCGCAGGCGGCCGAGGCCCTTGACGTTGCGCCACTCCTCGAGCTGGTCGCGCATGGGCTTGGCCGGCGAATCGATCCAGACCAGGCGGTCCTTGTCTACCCCCGCCTCGCGGCCGGGAATGGATTTGGAAATGCCCGATTTGCCGACGATGGTGATCCCATCGCCCACCGTCACATGGCCAACCACCGCCGCCTGACCGCCCATCTGCACCCCCGTTCCCACCGTGGCGGAACCGGCGATGCCCACCTGTGCGGCAAAGGCGCACATCGGGCCGATTTTTACATTGTGCGCGATCTGGATCAGGTTGTCGAGTTTCGTTCCCCGACCGATGCGGGTTTCTCCAAACCGGGCCCGATCGACGCAGACGTTGGCACCCAGTTCCACCTCGTCTTCGATAACCACCGTCCCCACCTGCGGAATCTTGTGGTAGCCGCTGCCCGTCCAGGCATAGCCGAAGCCGTCGGACCCCACCACCGTCCCGGCGTGGATGATACAGCGCGAGCCGATGACGACTCCGTGGTACACCACGACGCCGGGATGGAGGACGCAGTCGTCCCCCACCCGGCTGCCGGCGCCGATATAGGTCTGCGGGAAGAGAACGGTGCGGTCGCCCACCACCGCCCCCGAATCCACCACCGCAT
>JAJBSZ010000370.1 GCA_020861125.1 Planctomycetota bacterium
CGATATAGCCGATGCGGTCCACCAGGCCGTTGGCCACCGCCGCTTCGGCGGTGTAGATGGAGCCGTCCGCCAACCGCTCCACCGCCTCGAGGTCGAGGGGGCGTCCTTCGGCGACGATGGTGACAAAACGGCGGTGGGCGGCGTCGATGTATTCCTGAAGCAGCCGGCGTTCCTCCTCGGTCATGGCGCGGAAGGGGCTGCCGATGTCCTTGCGGTGGCCGGACACGATGGGATCGGCCTGGATGCCCAGCTTGTTCAGGAGGTCCTCCACCTGGAAATGGCGCAGGATGACGCCGATGGAGCCGACGGTGGCGGTGGGGCTGGCCATGATGCCGTCGGTGCCGGCGGCGATATAGTAGCCGCCGCTGGCCATCATGCTGCCGGCCCATGCCAGCACAGGTTTTCCTTTTTCCCGGCAGCGGATCACTTCGTGGTGCAGGAGGTCGCTGGCGGTGAGGCCGCCGCCGGGGGAATCGATCTGGAGGATGACGACCCGGACCCGGTCGTCATCGCTCGCGTAGCGCAGCAGGTCCGACACCTGGGCGAGGCTCCCGTCGCCGTCCAGGGGGGAGCCGTTGCCCTGGATCGTCCCCTGAATGGAAATGAGGGCGATGATGTTGTCCGGGTCGCCCTCCCGCACCACCCGTTCCCGCACGTTGGCGGAACCGGGCACCAGGGATTCCAGGGGCGACCGGGCGCTCCCGCCGCCCGGCGCGAGCAGCGAGTAGGCCACGACGGCGACCGCGATGGTCACCAGAAACGGGGCGATAATCGTGGCGCAGCCCGCCACCAGAAACGAACGGATGAACTCGACCGCGAGGTTGGCGCTTCTGCCGGTGGAAAAATGGCCGCGCCCCTCGTCCGGACGGGGGGCGGAATGGCGCGGTTCCGGAGGTATGGTATCCATGAAATCCTTTTGGGTTGGGGCGGCGGACCGCCTGGCCTACCGGCCGGCTTTTTTTCCGCCGGTTTTTGTTTTCCGCCCGGTAGCGGTGCGCAGGCCGGCGGGGGCGGCGGGCAGGCCCCAGCGGGCGGCGAGACGCGGGAACGCCACCGGCAGCATGTCCTCGATCTTTTCGATGGGATGGAAGACGATATCGCGCCGCACCTCGGGCTGCAGTTCCTCCAGGTCGTGGACATTGCCGGCGGGGAGGATGATGTCCTTGATGCCGGAGCGCCGGGCGGCCAGGACCTTTTCCTTGATGCCTCCCACCGGCAGCACCTTGCCCCGCAGGGTGATTTCGCCCGTCATGGCCAGCCGGGCCCGTACCGGCACGGCCGTAAACAGGCTCACCATCGCCGCCACCAGGGCGATGCCGGCGGAGGGGCCGTCCTTGGGGGTCGCGCCTTCCGGAAAATGGATATGGATATCGTGGGGTTCAAAGAAATTCGCTTCCAGCCCCAGTCGGGTTTCCCGGGTCCGAATCCAGGACAGGGCCGCCTGGGCGCTTTCCTTGATCACTTCCCCCAACCGGCCGGTGAGGAGAAGCCCCTTTTTGCCCGCCATCATGCTGGCCTCGATAAAAAGGAGGTCGCCGCCGGCGGCGGTCCAGGCCAGACCCACGGCGACGCCGGCCGGTTCCTGGCGGGTGGGGGTGGCGGCGAAAAAGGTCGGCGGACCCAGATAGGTGCGGACATCCTTGGCGGTGACCTTGAAGGGGCCGCGCTTGCCGGCGGCCATCTTCACCGCCAGCTTGCGGGCGATGGTCGCGAGTTCCCGCTCGAAATTGCGCAGCCCCGCCTCGCGGGTATAGGAATGGATGATGGTCGAGAGGGCGGCCTTGTCGATGGAGACCTTTTTTTTACTCAGACCGTGGTCGGCCAGCACCCGCGGGATGAGGTGCTTGCGGGCGATCTGGAGCTTTTCCTCGTCGGAATAGCCGGCGATGCGCAGGATCTCCATCCGGTCCCGCAGGGCCGGCGGGATGGTCTCCAGGGTGTTGGCGGTGGTGATGAACACCACCTTCGATAGGTCAAAGGGCGCGTCCAGATAATGGTCGCGGAAGTTGAAATTCTGCTCCGGATCCAGCACTTCCAGGAGGGCTGAGGAGGGGTCGCCGTGCATGTCCGACACCAGCTTGTCCACCTCGTCCATCATGAACACCGGATTCTTGGTGCCGGCCCGGCGCATGCCCTGGATGATGCGGCCGGGCAGGGCGCCGACGTAGGTGCGGCGGTGGCCGCGGATCTCCGCCTCGTCCCGGACGCCGCCCAGGCTGATGCGCTCGAATTTCCGGCCCATGGCCTTGGCGATGGAGCGGCCGAGGGAGGTTTTGCCGACGCCGGGGGGACCGACGAAACAGAGGATGGGGCTCCGGCCGGTGGGGTGGATTTTGCGGACCGCCAGAAATTCGATGATCCGGTCCTTGACCTTGTCCAGGTCGTAGTGGTCCTCGTCCAGGATTTTCCGGGCTTTGACCATGTCCAGCTGATCGACCGTTTCCCGCTTCCAAGGCAAACTGGTCATCCAGTCGAGATAGGTGCGGGCCACGGTGTATTCGGCCGAACCGGGCTGCATCCGTTCCAGCCGCGAGAGCTCTCTCCGCGCTTCCTTGAGGGCTTCCTCCGGCAGGCCGGCTTCCTCGATAGCGGTTTCCAGTTCGTTGATCTCCAGGCGATCGTCGCCGCTTTCGCCCAGTTCGTTGCGGATGGCGCGGAGCTGTTCGCGGAGAAAGAACTCCCGCTGGCCCTGGTTGATCTTCTGCTTGACGTCCTCGTGGATCTTAGTGCCGAGCTCCACGATCTGCATTTCCCGCTCCAGCAGGACGGAGATCCGCTCCAGCCGGACCTGGACGTCGGCGGCATCGAGGATGGAAAGGCGTTCGGCCATGCTGAGGTTGAGGTTGGCCGCCACCAGATCGGCGAAACGGCCGGGTTCGGTGATGTTCACCGCCGACAGCTTGACCTCGCTCGGCGCGTGCGGGAGCATTTCCAGCAGGCGGTTGAACTGATCCCGCACCGATCGGTGGATGGCGTCGAGGGCGACGCCCGGCCGGATGCGATCCCGGATTTCCGAGGTGCGGGCGGAAAAATACGGCTGCCGCTGCAGGATGGATTCCACCCGTATGCGCTTGAGCCCCTGGATCAGCAAACGGACGCCGCCGTCCGGGTATTTGATCATTTTGAGGATAACGCCGACCGCACCCTTTTCCGCCAGGGCGGATGGGTCGTTGTCGTCCGCGTCCTGGCGGGTCATGGGCACAAAGGCGACGAAGCGGTCCTGCAGCAGGACGTCATCCACCAGCCGGGTATCCCGGGGGTCCTGAATGACGTGGGTGAGCAGCATGTCGGGGAACAGCACGGCGTCCCGGAGCGGCAGGACGGGCAGGATGTCCGGCGTGCCCGGTTTATGGTTGGGGTCGATGATGGGCGGATGGCCGGCGGTCTCGCCGTCGGACAGGCCCCGGGTTATGTCTTCGTCGTCGGTCATGTATGGCAATCCTTGTCGCCGCCCGCCCCCGCATCCTTCCCG
>JAJBSZ010000050.1 GCA_020861125.1 Planctomycetota bacterium
GATTGTTGACGATGCGGCGACGGCGCTCCTGCATGATCATGACGCGGTCGGCTTGCTGACGGGCCTGGAAATAGGACAGGCCGAAGTCGAGAAGTGTCCAGGACAGCGACAGGTCGGAGGTTACGTGCGTCATTTCGGTGGAGAAGGACGGTTCCAGGGATTGGGTTCGGGTGCGGTAGGACATGGATTGCGAAGCAGCTTCGTTGCTGCGCCAGGAATAGCCGGCGTTAACAGCCAGGCGAGGCAGCATGGAGAGATTGGCGACATCCAGTTGCCCGACGTGGAAGGCAGCCTCCATGAGGGAGAGCTTATGATCGAGATTGTACTTGACGGCCCGGGCGACAGCTTCGGGAAGGGAGATGGGCGTTTGCGGCGCTTCCTGGCCAAGGAACAGCGAAGCGGTGTCTTCAACGGCACGCTGCCACTGTTCTTCGTCGGAGATAGGATTAAGCGATACGAAACAGCCGCACAGCGCCAAAGCGCCGATACAGAACATCAATACAAGAATGCCGCACCGCGCAGATGCAAAGCGCACAGCTTCCCCGCCGTTCCCGGTTTCGTGCATAACGATACCATCCCCCCTACAGCGACCGCTACGCGAATGTGACGGAATTACAAAACGCCGAAACAGCACTTTCGCCGGGTATCGACGATTAATCCATCTGCGTAACTATTTTATATAGTATAGTTTTTGTACCGTGTCAATGACATTCATCCGAACATCCAGAGGACTTCCCACCTTCCGAGTGGTATTCCAGATTTATGAAACGGGAAAATGGGCACTGTCACATATTGGCCTGCCCTCCCCTCGGATTTACGGTGAATATTCCGCCGTACCGCAACTAATCCCCGCCGGCCAGTGCTTCCAAGAGGTGGCGCGCTTCGGCCAGAAGTGCGGTGCTGCCGGTGGCGTCGATCTGGCTGCGCAGGCCGGGGTGCGCGCCTTCAGGCGCGGGGCCGTCGTCGGATGGTGCGTCATCCACCAGCAGCCACTCGCCGGCGAATTCCAGCGTTTCGTCACCCTGGTCCGCTTCGCCGTGGTCGCTTTCCTCATTTCCTTCCTGGTTCCGATTGTCCTGAGCGATAGCTGACGGTTCTTCGGTGTCGACCGACTGCTCCGCCTGCACGCCGTCGTCGACCGTCTTTTGTTCAGGTTCGCCAATCTTGATGGTGACGGTGGCGTCGGCCCTCAACCCGCGTCGGTCTTCCGCCTTGATGACCATCTCGACTGATCCCTCGCTGCCGGCGGGAGGGGTGCAGGAAATGCAGAAGGTTTCGGGATCGAAAACAAGCCACTCCGGCAACGCGCTGCCGTCGGCCAGGGTGGCGGTATAGACCAGCCGCTCGTTGACCAGGCTGTGGACAAAGAGATCGTCTGGAAGGCTAAACTCCTGCGCTTCCTCGATCCTGGCGCTCTTCTGGTCGGTATTGCCGAAGAGCCGCGGCTCGTCCAGCATCCAGGCCCCGCGGCGCAGAGCCTCGTCCGTCTCCATGCGCGGCGGAAGCACCGTATCGGCGACTGCCGTATTGAGACGGTCGAGAACATTGTTGAGGTGGGCGGTCGATTCCCTGGCTGCGTCGCCGACGGCGGAAACGATCGGTTTGTCCACCTCGGAATTGCTGATCGCCGGTCCATCCGGCAATACCGGTTCTTCCAACTCGGGGAAACGGGTTCCGTCCTGGCGCGGCGGCTCGATTAGCATGGAGCCGCTCGAGTTGATGGTGATGACCAGATCCGCCGAACCGTTCATGGTGTTTCCGGCAAATCCCGCATCCTTGACCTCGTAGGTGAAAGTCTCGGTGAGGGTGGCCCCGTTGTCTTCGAGCGCCTCGACGGCTGGGTTGGCGCGGTCGACCAGGTAGGTGTAACTGCCGTCGGCCCGGATGCGGAGCGTGCCGTACAAACCCTGAATAACCGTCTCCGCGTTGCCGCCCGCGATGTCGACCCCGTCCACCGTCACTACGACCAGATCCGCAGCCGGATTGAAGTTCCGCTGGTGGTCGGGATGGGTATCGTTGACCAGCACGTTGCCGGAGCACTCCGGCGTGGAGGCGTAGTCCACACTGATGTGGTTGGCGTCGTCCGTCGGGGTAGCCCGGTCCGGGACCGGGTTGACGGTGATCTGCTGCACAACGCTCGCGTCCAAGCGCAGCCCACTGCCCTGGCTGCCGCTGTTGCCGTCCACGAGGGTGTAGCGGAGGACGATGTTGTTATCTGGCGGGCAATCGTTGTCGTAGGTGTAGGTAAGGCTGTTTAACACCTCCTTGACCGCGTCGCCCGTCGCTTTGTCGTTGAAAAGAATCGACAGCTTTCCGCCCGTGTCGGTGTAGTTGCCGACGCTCTGGTTGCGGAGATAGACATTGCCGTCCGCGCCGAAGACGACATCGCCGCCGGTGATGGCGCCGAACTTGTCAAAAATGCCGGGCGCGGGCGGGTTGGCGTCCACGCGTTCGATAACCAGGGACGCGCCGTTCCAATTGCCGTTCGCGCCGATAGCGTCCAGCTCAGCGTCGGAGACGACGCCGTTCTCCGCCAGCCTTATAGGAGTTTGCTCGTCGACCGTCAGAGCGTTTCCAATGCCTGAAAGGGAGGGGCGGGTGTTGTTTTTGACGATCGGGACTTTGAGCACGATCTGGTTGGCCGCGTTGGAGTGGGGCGCGGTGCCGGTGGCATCGTTCAGGACGGCGTCGCTGATGCGATCGAGGTGGGTGTAGGCATGACCGCCCGCCGGATCGCCGCCGACGACCACCGTCTCAACCAGCCGGACCGTGAGCGAACCGGTGAGGGCGTTGTTGTGGTAATCGAACGTTTCGGTGTTCGGGACAAAACGGATTTGGGTGTTTTTTTGCAAATACAGGCTTAGATTTGGCCCGACCACGATATCCGCCCAGACGCCGGACGAAACTTCGTATTGCCAGACGCCCTCGGAGCGAGGGTTGACGCCGGTGACGATGATGCCATCGAAGCTGTTGGAACGACTGCCGCCGAGGTTGCCGCCGCTGTATTGTTGATCCTTGGCGTCGTCGAAGTGGCTGCCGAAGACTGTCTCCACCGTATTCTGGTAATAGCTGTCGGGGCTGGGCTGGCTCATATCCTTTTGGCCGCCGTCGATAGTCTCGCCGCCGGTGCGGATGGGCGCGTCGTTGACCGGGTTGACAGCGGCGTCGGTGCGGACCGTTCCAGCGCTAACGCGGGTGGTGCCGCCGATGCTGGCTGCGTCGATATCCACTACCGACCCGTTCGCCGCGAAGAGGCTGTTGTCCGGGGCTGACTCGACCAGATGCGCATCGATGTGCGCCGCCGGATCGCCGTTGAAATTCTGGCCGGCGTTCGGCGAAAAGCGAATCTTCGTCCCCGCCGCCAGGAACAGGCCCTTGTCCGCAGCCGGCGTGGTGATAGTCGTCCACACCCCGGGGCTGGATTCGTATTGCCATTGGCCCTGGCTGCCGCTGTCC
>JAJBSZ010000317.1 GCA_020861125.1 Planctomycetota bacterium
GGCGATATCGGTGAGCACCGGCACCAGGTCGCCGGCGGCGGCCAGGAGGCGGAGCACCGTGCCGTCGGCGGTGGATTCCACCTCGAAGGACGCCTTGTCGGTTTCGATGGCGCACAGGATGTCACCTTGCTTCACCGAATCGCCTTCCTGCACGCGCCATTCCACCAGCAGGCATTCCTCGACGGTGTTTCCCTGTTTGGGCATTTGCACTGCAACGGCCATGTTTGCGTCCTCCCGTCCATCGCGCGGACAATAGGTGAAAAAAGGGTCAAAGAATGGCGGCGAACATGCCGCGGAATGGCTCGAGACGCGGATCGCCCGGGTCGAGATCCGTCGCCAGACAGGCCTTGTCCGCGCCGTGCTCCCAGATGCCGGCGGCGGTGACCCCGAGCTTGCTGTGATCCAAGGCTATCTGCACCGATTGAGATCGGGCGACCACCAGGTTTTTCACCTGGGCGTCCTCCACCGTCACCTCGTTCAGTCCGGACACCGGGTGCAGCCCCCAGGCGCTGCAAAAGGCCTTTTCGAAATACAGTGCCTCTATGGAACGCAGGGCCAGCGGCCCGATCAGGTTGTCGGTGCGCAGATCGAGGCTGCCGCCCAGAAGCAACGGGGAAGGGCCGCGGACCGATGCCAGACGGTTGAAGGTCTCGACATTGTTGGTGGCAACCTGCAAACGGGTTTTGCCCTTGAGGAACTTGACCAGATTGAGGACGGTAGTGGAGCCGTCAAAATAGATGCAGCCGGAATCCGGCAGGGCATCGGCCAGCTTGGCGACGGCCCGCGCCTTGGCGACATGGTTGGTGGACAGCCGGGCGGTGAAGCGGGACTTCTCCCCCGCCAGCGCGCCGCCGTGCACCCGAACCGCCAGGCCGTGCTCCTCCAGGACCCGCAGATCCCGACGGATGGTCATCTCCGACACGCCGAACCGGCGCGCCAGGTCGGACACGATGGCATGCCCGCCAGCGGCGAGAAGATCCACGATCGCTTGTTGGCGCGGTTCGGCCAGAACCGGCATGCTCATCCCCCCGCAGGGCGTTGGTGTTCGAAAATGTTAGAATAAACATAATGCAACATAGCGCCGCATGCAAGGGAATTTTTAGGAAAACCGCCTTTTTTTGTTGTCCGGCGGCGCATTACCTGATATTGAACGGAACGGGCGCGCCCTGCCGCGGGTGCCCGTTATAATGATATCTACTGCCAAATAAAGGCCTTGCGAATGAAATATATCTTGGTCGTTCCCGATGGCGCCGCCGACGAACCCATTGCCGATCTGGGCAACGCCACCGTGTTCGAGGCGGCGGATACGCCCACCCTGGATCGCATGACCCGGGAGGGGCGCCTTGGCCTCGCGGCCACCGTACCGGAAGGCATGCATCCGGGGTCGGATGTGGCCAATATGTCGCTTCTGGGGTATGACCCCCGGGTCGGGTACACCGGCCGCGCCGCCCTGGAGGCAGCGGCCATGGGGGTGACGGTTCCGGCGGGCGATGTGGTGTTCCGTGCCAACACGGTCACCATCGCCCCGGATGGTACCATGGCCGACTACTCGGCCGGTCACATCCCGAGCGAGGAAGCGGCGGCATTGATCGGAGCGTTGAACCAGGACCTTCATCTGGACGGTATCCGCCTGTTTCCCGGTGTGGGCTACCGCCACTTGTGTTTGATGCAAGGCGGCGGGACGGTACCGGATCGCACGCCGGCTCACGAGCTGGTGGGAGAGCCGGTGGACCAACACCAGCCGCGGGGCGGTCAGGCGGCGCGGGTTGTGGCGCTGGAAGAGGCAACCGCCCGGCTCCTGCCCGGGTACGAGGTCAATGCCCGGCGGGTGCGGAACGGCCAACCGCCGGCCAACCGCCTGTGGTTATGGGGCGGCGCCACCGCCATGCGTCTGGATGGGTTTTGCCCCCGTATGGGCCTCGGATCGGCCGGCCTGATCACGGCGGTGGACTTGATGCGCGGCATCGGCGTCCTGGCCGGCATGGACATCCTCGAGGTGGACGGCGCCACGGCCTATCTGGATACCAATTACGCCGGCAAGGGCAGGGCGGCACTGGACTACCTGCGGGACCACGACTTCGTCGCCGTGCATGTCGAAGCGCCGGATGAAGCGGGCCACAACGGCGACCTGGCGGGAAAGATCCGCGCCCTCGAGGATATCGACCGCCCCATTCTCGAGCCCCTGTTCGAGGCGGCACACCGGTCCGGCGACTGGCGCATCCTGGTCGCTCCCGACCACCCGACGCCCATCGCCACCCGCGTCCACAGCGCCGATCCGGTGCCCTTCCTCATGTGGGGCGCGAACATCGCCGGCAACGGCGCGGCGCGTTTTGGCGAATCCGAGGCCTCTCGGGTCGGCGGCGCGGTGTGGACCGGCTGCGATATCCTCCGGAACATGATCCACGGGGATGGCTGACGCGGCGGTTCGATGGTTTTTGGAAAAAAAAGGCGGAAAACAGTTGCAAATCGGGTGGGGAGCCATATACTCGCCTATCGCAAAATTACTCTGCGCTGGTAGCTCAATTGGATAGAGCGACAGACTACGGATCTGTAGGTTAGGGGTTCGACTCCTCTCCGGCGCGCCACACTTCCGACCGCAACCCTTACGGGTTGCGGTTTTTTTATACCCCCCCATTGCTGCCGCCACCATACCACTCCACCCGCTTGCCGTGCTTGGCGCCCGTTCCACCTGCCGTCGCCGGACCGGCCCAACGGAAGCTTCCCCGGTCACGGAATGGTCACGGGAGCCGTCCCACGACCACCCACCAGTCTCTCCCCCTTGTCCCATACCACGGTCGAATCCGCGTCTTCTGGTACGAGCAGAACGGATCGAAGCGTTGCCCCTGTACCACCGTCAAACCTACGTCTCCTGGCTCGAGCGGAACGGATCGAAGCACTTTCCCCGGTCCACCGGGCAAACCACCAGCCAAACCTCCCGCTTGCCGGCCCAGAACCCCACCGCAGCCAGCGTAGTCTTCACGGCCGTTCCGTCCGTTTCCACTGTCCGTCCCTCACGCCGTACTGGGCCATCCGTTGCACCAGAAGTTTGGCCACCCCGTTTGTACGCGGCGGGTGTGGCGGATGTCAGTTCCCTGCCAGGTGGTCGACCGTGACTTCCACCAGACGGAGTACACCTACCGCCACCGGCGGCAGGAAAATACAAGCCACCGGGCATGCAAGGTCCGTGTCCCCTCCATTTCTCCTCCGGGAACTACGGACCCCCGGCCACCGTCGGCACCGTTGGTGTTCCAAACAGTAGTAAAATATCATCCAAAAATAGGTTGTGGAAACAAAATATTATTCGGATACAAACGAGTGATCGGCGCTGGAAAAATTTGCCCCTATCCGGATAACCTCTTGCCGAATCTATCTCTGCAGAAAACAAACACCGTGGACTTCCTGCTACTGAAGCGTTAACTATTTACCTTCAATGTCTTTACGGACAGCTTATGGC
>JAJBSZ010000464.1 GCA_020861125.1 Planctomycetota bacterium
CCGCCCAGCGGGGGACGGGATGGGGGTGGGGGCCCAGGGAATAGCGGACCGTCAGGGAGGGAAGCATCCGGCGCCGGGCGGCAACCAGGGATTCGTTTTGGTAGGCGATTTCAATTTCCGCCACCTTTGCCTCGAGGTTATTGGCCAGGGCATAGATGACCGCATCGGCCGGGGTCAGGGGACTGGGCGGTGCCGGCCGGGTATCCCGCGTCACCAAGGCCTCCGCCACCCGCGCCTCGCGGTCCAGTTGCGGATACACGGGATCGAAACACCCCTGCGCCGCCAGCGCCAGACACAGGACGATCAGTATCGCCACCGACGTCCGTGGGATCGCCGCGGTTGCCCTTTGCCCTGGCTGTGATAAAACGTGTTTTCGCATGGTCGTTTTCTATGCGGATTTACGGGCGCTTACGCCCGAATCATGGCGGCGCGAACGGCACGCCACTGTGAGTTATCGACGAGGGAGCAGGCAGGATTCATCGTTTATGGCATGGCTGACGGGAAGCGCCGGGCGAGTAAACCTGCGTGGTGCCAACGGCATACATGGTTATCGGCCGTAGCCGGGATCGGGGGGGGCCGGCAGGGCCATTTGCCCCGCTCGGCTTAGCCAACCTCGCCCACAACCGAGGCCAGGTTTTATCGGAAATCGGGGCGGGGAGCGGACGGATAAAAATTTTACGCGGTTGTAGAATTAACCGGCGGTGTATAGCCGGCCGGTTGTTGGTGCGGAAAAGTGGTTTTATCGCCGGTGTGGCGAGGAGGGCGCAACATTATTCGCCTGTTTCAGGACACATACTATTGAGGGAACCGCCCAATACGGCAAAGGAATTACCGTGGACGAAAAAGACTGGAAAATAACCATCACCCGCGACGGACCGTACGAGGTCACCGGCGAGCCGCCGCTGCATTGTGAAACGATCGTTCCCGACGCCATGGGGAATTCGGTGGCATGGCAAAAGGGCAAGGAGTACCACCGCGACAGCACCGGCGCCCCTACCCGTCTCTGTCGCTGCGGCCATTCACGCGACAAGCCGTATTGCGACGGCACCCATGAGGATGTCGGCTTCATCGGCTACGAACACGCGGATCGGCCGCCGTACCGCGAGCATGCCCGCCGGCAACGGGGCGAAGGCATCGACCTGCTGGACGACGAAAGCCTGTGCACCGGCGCCCGCTTCTGCGACGTCGGCGCGACGGTCTGGGGCTACGTCGCCAAATCGGGAGATCCGGAAAGCCGCCGTCGGGCCGTCGAGGAGGCGTGCAAATGTCCGTCCGGCCGGTTGACCATCACCACGCCGGACGGTGGCATGGTGGAGCCCAAAATCCCCAAGGAAATCGGCCTGGTGGAAGACCCGGTCAACAACTGCCGGGGTCCGCTGTGGATCCGGGGCGGCATTCCCATTCGTGGCGCCAATGGCGAAGCCTACGAAACCCGCAACCGTACCACCCTCTGCCGCTGCGGCGAATCGCGCAACCAGCCGTATTGCGACGGCAGCCATTACCACTGTGCCCATATGCGCGGGTTGGACGGATAAACAGGAGGGGTCACCGGGAGCGGGAACTCGGAATCATGCCAGCTCCATGCCGGTTTTGTAAATTTCCAGATCCCGCCAGTCCACCCCGAGCCCGTCCGCGGCCAGGCGGGCGACCTCATCCGGACGGGCGCTGCCGGCCGGGGTATGCACCAGGTGCACCTCAAGGGCGTTGTCCGCCGCGTCGTAGGCCACACCGGCCAGAAAGGGGCGAATGTCCAGACTGCGCCGGTCACCGGCGGGGCCCCGTTCCACCGTTATAACCGGCAGTGCCAGGATAGCGCCCACCACCTCGGCCATGGTGTCAGCCGCCGCCTCGGGCCAGCCCAATATCCGATACTGGGAAGTGACGATTTGGCGGCTTTTCTTCACCGGCGGCAAGGCGGTGAGTGCCAGGAGCGCCACGGTTTCACCACAGGCCGCGGCCAGCCGGATTTCCAGATCCGCCAGTGCCATCGGCTGGCACAGCTCCAGTTCCACCTCTTCGTGCCGCGAGGCGATGCCGACACCGAGGGCATGGGGAAAGACGATGCGGGGACGGGGGTTGAAGCCCTGGGTAAGCCGCATGGGCAGTCCCGCCCGCTTGACGGCCCGTTCCCAGAAGCGGATCATATCGTGATGGGAATGGTAGATGGCAGGACCGGTCTTGGCATAGCGGACGGCGGTTTTTTGCTGCATCTTGCTGTGGTCCATTGGGTTCCTTCAGGGACGGCATTGGTTGTATTCGTTCTGGGATCGGCCAGCGGGCCTTCCGTTTTTCTCGCCGGGCTGTTGCCATGCGATATTTCCGGGGAAATTCTCATGCCGGACACAGGAATAGTATTGACAAATACCACCGGATGTCTATACTATTCTGCTTCGCCGACCGGGTTCGGAGCGCATCCAACTCCGGGGAGAAAAGCGGGGGTATAGCTCAGTTGGTAGAGCACCGCCTTTTTAAGGCGATGGTCGGGGGTTCGAGTCCCTCTGCCCCTACCATAAGGTTGTAGACGTCCCCATCGTCTAGCGGTTAGGACACCAGCTTTTCAAGCTGGCGGCCGGGGTTCGATTCCCCGTGGGGATGCCATTATTACGAAGGCCGCAACTCATTTTGGGTTGCGGCCTTTATCTATGGTTTTCAATACTGTACCACCACAGTAAGGGCAGTCAAAATCCCTTCCCTGGCGTTCGTAACGCTGGTGGGAATTTCCTCGGTTTCCCGCATTTTTCCCTGATTTTGAAACAATTCTGAAACATTTTTTTGCCGTACTTCCGACGTTATTCCTCGTCGGGATGGAAATACGCATCCGACGACTTTCGGGACCAGTGGCCCATGGCCGGAAAGACCAACCCGCAAAGATAGCCAAGAAAAAGTATAAAATCTTAAATGGAATTTGCCTATGGTACCAAAACATGGTACTATAATTTCATGAACAGCAAACATCGCAAAACGCTCGAATCGCTTTTCGCCACGCAGACGCCCAAAACCCTGCCGTTTCGTAATATTGAATCCTTGCTTCGGGCGATCGGATGCGAAATCATCGAGGGAAATGGTTCCCGTGTTCTGTTCACCCTGAACGGAATCGACTGGCCTACCCATCGCCCGCACCCGGAAAAGGTGGCCCGTCCATACCACGTGAGCGAAGTCCGGGATTATCTGCGCCAGTTGGGAGTCAAACCATGAGCACTATGCAGTACAGAGGGTACACCGCCAAGGTGGAGTACAGTGAAGAGGATCGGGAGTTCGTCGGGCGGGTTCTTGGGATCCGCGACGTTATCGGGTTTCACGGTACCAGCGTGGCGGCACTGGAAAAAGATTTCCATGCCGTCTTGGACTTTTACCTCGAAACCTGCGAGAAGCGGGGGAAGACACCAGACCGTCCATATTCGGGAAAACTGAATGTTCGGCTTTCACCGGAGCTCCACAGGGCCGTCG
>JAJBSZ010000109.1 GCA_020861125.1 Planctomycetota bacterium
GGCATGACCACCGGGGAGCAGCGGTTCGGTTGGGCATTACGACAGCCGCCCGCGTCGCAAGGTCCTCCTACACGCCCAGCACCGTCGGCAGCCACATGGAGACGGCGGGGACAAAGGTGACGATTAGCAGCGCAAACAACATGACGACGAACATCGGGAACACGCTGCGTGAGGTTTTCTCGATCCGCGTTCCCCCCACGGCGCAGCCGACAAACAGCGCGCTTCCCACCGGCGGCGTACAGAGACCCAGGGCGAGGTTGAAAATCAGCATCACCCCGAACTGGATCGGGTGCATGCCGACCACCGGCCCGGTGACGATGGGCAGGAGGATCGGGGTCATGATCATGATCAGTGGCGACATATCCATGAAACAGCCGAGCAGCAACAGGAGCGCATTGATGATCAGCAGGAGAAGCGTCCGGTTCTCGGTGATGGACAACAGGGCGTTGGTGGCCATCTGCGGCACCCGGAGCTCGGTCATCATGTAGGAAAACGCCTTGGCGCAGGCGATGAGGGACATGACGATGGCCAGGGTGCGGAGAGCGTTCCGAAGGGCCCGACCCATATCCCGAATCCGGGCGGAACGGAAGATGACGTAGGACAGCAGGAACACGTAGACGCAGGCGATGGCCGCCGACTCGGTGGCGGTAAAGACACCGGCGCCGGTGCCGACCATGACGATGGCCAGGGTGAGCAGGGGGAAAATGGCGTTGATCGTCACCCGCACCCACTGGCTGCGGGGAATGGATACCCCGGGCGGGAAATTGTAAAAATTCGCCATGACGAAGCAGAAGACGATAAAGCTGGCCCCCAGCAGGATGCCGGGGAAGACGCCGGCCATCAGGAGGGAACCGATGGAAACGCCGCCGGCGGCCAGGGCGTAGATCACCATGTTATGGCTGGGCGGAATCAACACCCCCTGACAGGAGGTGGTGACGGTGAGGGCCACGGAAAACTCCCGGCTGTAGCCCTGCTTCACCATCATGGGAATTACCACCGGGCCCAGGGAGGACACGTCGGCCACGGCGGAGCCGGAAATGCCGCCGAACAGCATCGACGACAGCACATTGACATAGGCCAGGCCGCCCCGGAACCGGCCGACGATCATGTTGGTGAACTCGATAATCTTGTCCGACACCCCGCCGGCGGACATGAATTCCCCCATGAGCAGGAAAAAGGGGATGGCCAGGAGGGAAAAGTTGTTCACCCCGTCGATCAACTGGCGCACCATGACCGACAGGTTGGTGCCGTTGGCCCGGGCCGAACACAGGGTGGCGAACAGGAGACAGAAGGTGACGGGCACCCGCAGGATCATGAGCAGGACGAAACCGCCAAGAAGGATCCAGATCGGCAGATTGGTCGCATCCATCAGGGGCGGCCCTCCTCTCCAGTCAGCCGGGTCTCGTATTCCTCCACAAAATCCACCACCGGATCGGAATAGAGGAGATCTGTTCGCTTGATGACGCCGGTCAGAAACAGGATGGAGTCAAAGGTGATGACAAAGCCGGCGAGGGGGATGGGCAGGTACTGCCACCAGGTGTTGAGGCCGGTCATGGGCAGGCTGCCGGGCAGCCGCATCATTTGCCGGCAGCGGGTATAGCCGTAGTAGAGCATGAAAAGGCCACAGGCAAGAACGATGAGGTCGGCCAGAACCACCATGCCCTTCCGGACCAGACCGTCTTTCGGAAACAGGTTGTAGACGATGTCGACGCCGATGTGCAGGTGGTCGCGCACGCCCATGGCCATGGCCAGAAACGCGAACAGGGTGACCAGCAGCCGCGGCACCTCCTCGGCCCAGCCGATACCCGTATTGAACACGTACCGGAGGGTCACCGCCAGGGCCACGATGATGACCATGGCGATCAGCGCCACGTCCGCAACCCAGAGCATGATCCGGTGGATCCAGAAATTGATACAGCGTAGCGCCGAGCCCAAGGGAATCACCTCCCTTCGAATCCGGGGGGAGGACTGGCCTCCCCCCTGGGTCCAAACCACCCTTTAGTAGTTTTCGCCGATCTTCTGGATGGCGGCGATGATGTCCTGGTAGTCCTTGCCAAACTCCTCGTACAGCGGGGCCATGGCCGCCTGGAACTCGGCATAGGCTTCCGGCGTGAGCTCCACGATGGTGTTGCCCGCCTCGCGCACGATCCGTTCCGATTCGGCGTCCTTTTCCGCCCATTTCTGGATCTCGTATTCCTGGGTGTCCTTGGCGCACTGCATGATGATCGCCAGGTCCTCGGCCGAGAGCTCCTCCTTGACCACCGCGCTCATGAGGAGGATTTCCGGCACCATGGTGTGGCGATCGAGGATGTAGTACTTGGCCACCTCGTAGTCGCCCATGTTCTGGTAGGTGGGCCAGTTGTTTTCGGCGCCGTCGACGGTGCCGGTCTGGATGGCGGAGTAGACTTCATTGGGGCCGATACCGGTCACGCCGGTGCCGCCCAGGAGTTCCACCATGCGCACCATCATGCGGTTGTTCTGCATCCGGACCTTGAGCCCGGCCATGTCGGCCACCGATCGCACTTCCTTCGTCAGGTAGAAACAGCGGGACCCGGCGTCGTAGTAGCAAAGGCCGACGAGACCCGAGTTGCTGGCCTCGATGTCCGCCAGGAGCTTCTGGCCGATCTCGCCGTTCAGGACGGCCCACATGTGTTCACCGGATTTGTAAAGGTAGGGCATCTGGATGGCGTTGGCGGCGGGCACATAGGAGGCGACGGGAGAGGCGGAAACCCGGGTGAAGGCGAGGTCGCCCACCTGCAGGGCCTCGATGGCGCCCGTTTCCTCACCGTAGAGGGTGCCGCCGGTGTAGACCTCGATCTTGATCCGGCCGCCCGTCCGCTCCTCCACCAGCCGGGCGAACTCGCGGTCCGCCAGGGCGGTGGGATAGCCCTCGGCGTGGACCTCGGACAGGCGGTAGGTACCGGCAGCGGCACTGCCGACGTAGAGAACCAGCATGGCGACCGCAAGGACCGACTTGACCAGTTTGTGCATGACAGACTCCTTGTAAAAAGGCGAAGACTCTGTTGCACCCGCGGTGCAACCTGAAACCATCACTAGCGCAGGGACGTATTGGGGATACCGTCCATGTCGTCGAACACCTTGTTCTCCCCGGCCATGGCCCAGATAAAGGAATAGGCGGCGGTGCCGCAGCCGGCATGGATGCTCCACGACGGCGAGATCACCGCCTGCTCGTTCTGCATCACGATATGGCGGGTCTCGGTGGGTTCACCCATGAAGTGGAACACCACGTTGTTTTCCGGGATGTCGAAGTACATGTAGAGCTCCATGCGCCGCTCGTGGGTGTGGGTGGGCATGGTGTTCCAGACGCTGCCGGGTTTCAGGACGGTCAGGCCCATGGAGAGCTGACAGGTCTCCAGAACATCAGGGTGGATGTACTGGTTGATGGTGCGGGCGTTGGAGGTTTCGGGGGAACCGAGATC
>JAJBSZ010000456.1 GCA_020861125.1 Planctomycetota bacterium
TGCCGGTGAACATCTCCGCTCTGACATTGGGTCGAGAACGGGTAAGCTCGCGGATCAGACGGAGCCGTTCGGCTATGGGAAAAAGCGGTTTTTTTGCCGGATTCTCCGAGACCGCCACCACCAATTCGTCATAAATGTCGGCTCCCCGCTCGATGATGTCCATGTGGCCGAGGGTGATGGGGTCGTAGCTGCCGGGCAATACCGCGATGTGTTTGCTCATGTTTCGCTCCTGCCGTGCCGCGCCACCGGCGCGGGCCAACCTTTTTCCTTGTACCCCGCATCCGGCGAGCGGTCAAGCGCGGGGATGAAAGGCCTGATAGGCATCCACCAGGTGCGGACGGTGGACGTGGGTATAGATCTCAGTGGTTTCGAGGGAGGAATGGCCCAGCAACACCTGGACCGCCCGGAGATTCGCACCGCCCTCCAGCATGTGGGTGGCAAAGCTATGGCGGAGGAGGTGCGGGTAGACGTTTTTACCGATGCCGGCCCGCAGCGCGGCGGCCTTGACCAGCCGAAAGACATTTTCCCGCAGCAGTCGACGGCCGGTGCGGGAAAGAAACACCCGTCCGTCATTGGCCGCCATCCCTTTGCGCGCATCCAGAACCTGCCGGGCCCCACCGAGGTACCGCTCTACCGCTTCGACGGCGGCCCGGCCCAGAGGGGTCATGCGTTGTTTGCCGCCTTTGCCGAAAAGACGGATGGTACGCTCCTGGAGATCAATATCCCGCAGCCGCAGGTCGCAGACCTCGCTCACCCGCGCTCCCGTGGCGTAGAATACCTCCAGGATGGCCCGGTTGCGGATGGACTGCGGGTCGGCGCCGTTTTCCGCCCGAAGGAGGGCATCCACCTCCTTGGGCGACAGATCATGGGGAAGATGCCGCCAGACCTTGGGACAGTCGGAATACTGGGAGGGGTCGTGGCCGATGATACCTTCGTGCAGACAAAACCGGAAAAAACAGCGCAGGGCGACAAACATCCGCGCCCGGCTCTTGGGGCACAGCTCGCGGTCCGCCAGCCAGGCGATATAGGCGGAAATGTCGGCGCCGGCAATGGACTCCACCCGCCGTTCAGGACCAACGAAGGCGGCGAAAGCCCGCAAATCCCGCTCGTAGGATTCGAGGGTGTTGGCGGCCAGGCCGCACTCCATTTGGATATACCCGAGAAATGCCCTGGCCGTGCCGGCCAGGAACGATTCCGCCAGAGGCGGATACACAGTGGACATGAAACCCTCCGACCCCAAAAGGCTGTTCTTTCCTGGGCAATACTTCCCCGGTTCCGGGTCGTTTCATTCAGACAAACCACCGCCGGTTGCCAACTGCCCTACCGCCTGCCTCCGGCGGCGCATATTTCCTTGACATGGCCGCGGGGGCGGGTTAGGATGGGAAATCCGGCACTTGCATGGATACATGCAGGGTTTGTCGGGTATTAGGCTCGGATCCGCGCGCTTCCGGGGGTGGCATTGCATGGCCAGAGATGGCAGAAAGCTGGAATTGTATGAGATTCTGGCTGCCAAAAAAGACAAGGGAAAAGCTCCCTTAGGCCTAGATAAAACCCGTGTTCGACCCGCGAACCAACCGGAACCGGAACCACCCACTCCGCCGGGGGCGGAAAGCGGGCAGCGGAATCCGCCGCCGATCATCATTGACGATGCGGTCAGCGCCCTTTTGCCGTCGCCGGAACCGTCGGTTGCGCCCGAACATCCGCCTTCGCGGAAACGGACCCGAACTGCGGCGCCGCCGGTGGAACGGCCATCGCGGACGACCGTTCGGGAAGAGGTTCCGCCCTTAGCCATGGAACCGCCGCGCCCGCGTTCGCCGCGGGAAGTGGTGTTTTCCTTGGAAATGGCGTTGATGGTATTTACGGTGGTCCTGGCCCTGATCGGCAGCTCCTTCTTTCTGGGCTACAAACGGGGGCTGGAGGAAAAACCGGCCAGTTCCGCCGGCCTTGGTGGGATTGAAATGGCTGATCCGGGAGGCATTTACATTCCGGACACCGGTCCGGGACCCCGGACCACATTGCGGCCATCGGAACACGATTATACGGTGGTTATCCGGGCGGAACCGGTCAACGAGGATATCCTCAAGCGACTGGAAATGGAACTTACAGAAGCCTCGGCCAAGGGATCGCGGCAGGCTGGATTTGATATCCCGTGGTTCATCTACCGGTCGGAAAGTGCGTCTCCGTTGTACTATCTCGCGGTCGGTATCGGCCGGACGGCCACCGACCCGGAGCTGGAGAAGGTTAGGCTGATTTTCAACGATATGGATGGCCTTACCATGTCCCGTGTGCCGAAGCCGTATCTGGGCTGTGCGACGTCTCAATTTCGGCAATTGGGCGAATCGGTTTTTTAACCGGCAGGTACGCCGGACCTGTTTCCACTGGACCCGAGGAACGGATGAAACCATTACCGGATTGTGTTCCCGATGCCCTGGCGATGATCATCGCCACCGCCAAGGCGGTGTCCGACGACGACTTCATCCATCGAAAGGTGTTATTGAAGGTGATGGGGGAGATTGCCGAGGACGGCGATCTCGGCGTCAACCCCGCCGACATCTACCTGCAATGCTGGGAGATCGCCTGTCGGGCCCTCGGCGTCAAGGACCCCTATGAAAACGAGAAGGCCCGCGGCGACAAGGCGGCGCTGGGGATTCTCAAGGCCATGGCGGACCGGTTTCCCTCCGATGTTGGCAGCGCCCTGCGGGCGGCCATCCGGATGTCCTTCACCGGCGCCATGCTGAATTTCAGCGGGCTGGGGCGGTTTGAAATCGAACAGCAGATCCAGGATTATCTGGAAGCCGCACCCGACCGCGACGACACCGACGAGCTGCTCCTGGCGATCAACAAGGCGAACTCGGTGGTGATCGTGGCCAACCGTGCCGGCGAGATCGTGCTGGATAAGCCGCTGGCGGAGACCATGGCGGCGATGGGGAAAAAGGTCACCGTGGTGGTGGCGGCCCGGCCGATATTTCTCATGGCCACCGAGAAAAACGCCGAAAACGCCGGCTTCGACCCGGAGGTGGATATCGTCAGCCCGGGTACCGCCATGTACGGCCTCGACCAGGAGCGGACCTCCAGCGAGTTCCGCAGCCTGCTGTCGGACGCCGGATTGGTGATCGTCAAGGGAGCGGTACATTTTAATACCATGACCCGCCAGCGGGACATGTTCTTCATACTCAAAGCCGCACAGGAGGAGGACGCCGCCAGTCTGGACATCCCCACCGGCGGCGGAGCCATCGTCAGAGTTCCGGCAGTGGGCCGATAAGCCGGCACCCGTAATCCAGTACCACGTGGTTGGTACCGTTTTTTGAGGAGATTTTCCGTGAGCATTCATTCGTCTTTCCGTTCCGGCGGCGCAGCTGCCAAACACATCAAAGTCCTATCGCGCCTTAAGCGTCTCGAAAAGCTCCATAATGACGCACGCTGGAA
>JAJBSZ010000396.1 GCA_020861125.1 Planctomycetota bacterium
GATACGGTTGATTTCCTCCGCGCGAGCGTCCCACACCTCTTTTTGCCTTCTGCCTACCGTGGGGCTTTCGAACATGATCACCGGGTTTTCGGTGAACAGCCACTTTTCATCGCTCATTGCCGGATCCTTCCTGAAAATAACCGTTGCCGCTCATTCATTCCTTCTCGGCGCGGAGGCCGGGAAACACAATGGATCAGACGCCGGGGGAATCCAGGCCGGACATGGCCTCGACCGCCTCCAGCACGACCGCATAGTCCTTGCGGCCATTGCCCCGGGCCACGCAGGCCTCGTACATCTGCAGGGTGGCGGCGGTGATGGGGACGTACACGCCCAGCTCCTTGGCCGCCTCGATGGCCATGGTGCTGTCCTTGACCACGGTGGTGGCAAAGGAGGTGGGGGTGAAATCTCGCTGGCGCAGCGCCTCCAGTTTGAACCGGAGCTGCGGCGAGGAAATGGAGCTGCCCGCGAACACATCCAGAGCCGTGTTCCAGTCGATGCCCCCCTTGCGGCAGAGGACGGCGGCCTCGGCGAAGATTTCCAGATAGGTGGCGATGATGGTGTTCACCGCCAGCTTCATCAGCCGGGCCTGTTCGGCCTCGCCGATATAAAACCGGGTCGTCGACAATTGCTCGAGAAGCGGAAGCGTCCGCTGGTAGACGTCCTCGGGGCCGGAAATGATCATGGTCAGCGTCCCGGCTTCGGCAAAAGCGACGCTGCCGTTGACCGGACAGCGGAGAAAGGTTGCGCCGGCGCCCTCGATGGTTGCGGCGCAGGTGCGGCTGGCAGCCACCGACACCGTCGATAGGTCGACAACCGTCTGGCCCGCCGTCAGATGCGGCCCGATGCCGTCCGAACCGGTCACCACCTCCACCAGGATGTCGGAGGTAGGGACGGAAATGAACACGTAATCCGCTTCCCTGATGCCGTCGGCGGCGGTCGCAGCCGGTCGCGCGCCCTGATGGGCGGCAGCCGCGACCTTGTCCGGATCCCGATCCAGGACCGCCACCGCGTGGCCGGCCCGGAGGAGGTTCATGGCCATGGGAAAGCCCATGTTGCCGATGCCGATGAAAAATATCGTAGCCATGTCGATGGTCCGTTTTCCTATCGTGCCGCTGGATTTGGCATCATGGTTCAATTACCACTTTCACGACGTTGTCCTTGCGGTTGATGAAGATGTCCAGGCCTTCCTGATACCGATCCAGGGGCAGGCGATGGGTAACGATTTTCTGCCAGCCGATGGTCCCCTTATCCAGCATGCGGACCACCTGGGCCGAGACGTTGGGGTTGGCCTTGGAGCCGACGATCCGGATCTGGTCGTTGACGACCTTGAGGATGGGCAGGGGCGCGACCCGGCTTTCGTCGTAGAGGCCGATCAGGCCCACCGTACCGCCCTTGCGGACGGAGTGCACCGCGTCGCGGGGGCCCGTGGGCGCCCCGGAACACTCAAAAACCTCGTCCGCCCCCCGGCCGCCGGTGAGATCGCGGATGGCGGCGGGCGCATCCTCCTTTTCGAAATCGATGCACACATCGGCGCCCAGCTCGCCTGCGACCCGAAGGCGCGGCCCCCGGCCCACCATGATAACCCGGTCCGGGCCCATGCTCCGGACGATGCCCAAGAGGCATAGACCGATGGGCCCCGGTCCGTAGATGACGGCGGTGCCACCCGGGGTAACGCCGGCCAATTCCACCCCGTGCAGGGCGGCGCCGCCGGTGTCACAGAGGGTGCCGGCGGCAAAGTCGAGGCTGTCCGGCATTTTGGTGAGGGACTTGGCGCGATAGACGTTGTATTCGGCGTTGGCACCGGGATCGTTATGGCCGTAATGGCGGTGGCCGAGTTCACGCCGGCCGTAGTTCAGGCAGATGGTGTAGTCGCCCCGTTTGCAGTTGTCGCAGGCACCGCAACCGCAGTGGCCCTCGCCGGCCACCCGGTCGCCCACCTGAAAATCATGGATGTATTTGCCCACCGCCGCGACTTCACCCGCCCATTCGTGGCCCAGAACAAAGGGAAATGACGGCGGCCAGTGCATGTGGGCCAGCCGGCCAGCGAGAATGTTCGGATCGGAACCGCAGATAGCGATGCCGCGGATGCGGCACAGGACCTCGTCCGGTCCCGGTTCCGGCACCGGCAGTTCGGTTATGGCGGTTTTGCCGTATTCGGTGGCGACGCAGGCTTTCATGGTTTTTGGAATGCTGGTCATTGGATCGTGCCTCGCGGATGGCGGTGAACGATGCGGCTCGGTTCCGACTTGCCGCCCGGGCGGAGACAGGGTTCCGTTCCGCCGGGCGGCTGCGCCGAATACCTACAGGTCTTCCTTGCCCACGACCTTGATGCTGACCCGGAACAGTTCCGGCAGCTCCTCGCCCTTGAGGGCCTTGACCGCCGCCACCACCGACTGGTAGCCCTGGTTGAAGGGGTCGGTGTCGCAGGTCAGGGTCATCTTGCCGTCGCGGATCGCCTGGAGGGCGTCGGCGTTGGCGTCACTGCCGGCCACCAGGACCCGGCCGGTGCGGCCGGCGGAGGCGATGGCTTCCACCGCGCCCAGGGCCATTTCATCATTGCAGCAGTAGATGGCCTTGACGTTGGGGTGCGCCTGGAGCAGGTTCTGGGTGACGTCCAGGGCTTTGGCCCGGTTGTAGTCGGCAGGCTGCTGGGCGACGATGGTCACGCCCGGGTGCTCGGCGATGGCGTCCTGGGCCCCCTTGATCCGGTCGATGGAGGTTTGGGCGCCGGAGACGCCTTCCAGGAGGATAATCTCCCCCTCGCCGCCCATCATGTCGATCAACCGCTTGACGGTCTCGTAGCCGCATTCGATGTTCTCGATGGCAACCAGGGTCTCGGCCAGCTTTTTGTCGCCGCCGATCCGGGTATTGAGGTTGATGACCGGAATTTCTTCCTCTTGCAGCTTTTCCATGGCGGGGATGATGCCCATGGTGTCGGACGGGCACATGATCACCAGATCGGCGCCGGAGACGATGGCCTGTTCCACCATGTGGGTTTGTTCCTCATTGTTGTCCGCCTTCAGGGGAGCGAGGACGGTGAGGTTCAGGCCGAGGTCCTTTGCCGCCGCCTCACCACCCTCCTTGACGGTGATGAAGAAGGGATTGGTGAAGTTCTTGAGGATCATGGTGACTTCCTTGCCCGCCACCTCGGGATCGGCGGCGGCGGCGGGGAGGGCGACGGCCGCCAGCAAAACGGCGGCGAATGCGGGCAACAGCTTTTTCATGGCCTGACTCCTTTTCGAAAATGACGGTTCACGTGCCGGCGCCGGCACGAGCAGACTTAGTCACGTTTGGCCTTGCGCCTGGAAAACCGCCGCGACAACCGCTGCAATATGGCCGCCGCCTGGCGGGCGGCGATGGCCGAGACCCGCTGGGTGCCGCTTTCCAGGAAAATGGAGAAGATGATGACGAAGCCCACCGC
>JAJBSZ010000272.1 GCA_020861125.1 Planctomycetota bacterium
TGTATAGTTTATTTTATTATTATATTTTTTTTTTATCAGTTCGCATCCTTTTTGGACCACCTCACGGTTCACCCCCGCCGCGAACTTCTTGTCCTTCCATTTCTTCTTGAGGGAAGACAACTTCAGATCCGCCACGCTCTTGGAGGGAAGGAGTACACAGGCGGCGGCGATGAGGCCGGTCAATTCGTCCACGGCATAGAGGACCTTTTCCATACGGTGTTCCGGCGCTAGCTCGGTGCAGATGCCCCAGCCGTGGCTGACCACGGCGTGGATAAAGTCCGCATCGAAACCTTCCTCTTCCAGGATGGTCACCGCCCGGCGGCAGTGGTCTTCCGGATAGCGTTCATAATCGATATCATGCAGCAGGCCGACCGCTCCCCAATACTCCGGGTCAAACCCTTCTTTTGCGGCGAACCAGCGCATGACCGCTTCCACCGCCACGGCATGCCGAAGTAGGGAAGGGGACTGGTTGTATTTGTGGAATACCTGGAGAATGTGCCTGCGATCCATGGGATGGTCTCCTGACCGGGCTAGTCCGGCGGGGTTCCCGCCGCCGTCTCGGGAAAGTACAGGATGTGGGCCAAATCGAGAACCCGCTGTCGGGCGTCCGCCAGCGGGGCCGGCGCCGAACAGCCGGCCGCCCGTTTGTGGCCTCCGCCGCCCAGGCGTCGCGCCAGGTCCAGTGAGTTGTACGGTGAACGGGTCCGCAGGCTGATTTTCACCGAGGCGGGCCGTCCGTCCGGCTCCGACGGCGATTCGCAGAGAAAGATAGCCACCTCGACCCCGGCGGTATCGCGGATCAGGTTGATGCAGTCCTGTGCCTCTTCTCGGCCAACCCCGGCGGCGGCAAAATCCTCGGTCCGCAACCAGGATAGGCCCAAGCGGCCTGCTGCATGCAATTCCAGACGCTCCAGAATCCGGATCTGCAGCCGGCGCTCGCCCAGGCTGACCGATTGGAATATTTCCCGTGCCACCCGGGCCGGATCGGCGCCGGCCAGCAGGCACGTTCGCCCCGCCGCCAGGGCGGCCGGGGTGGCATTTTCATAGGAAAAACGACCGGTGTCGGACACGATGGCGGTCCAGAGGGCCTGGGCCGCAGGCGGCGTCAGCGGCCAGCCGGCGGCGGCGGCCAGCCGCACCACCATCTCACCGGTGGAGCTGGCGTCGGGGTCGATCCAGCAAGCCTGACCGATGCCGGTGCTGGTGGCATGGTGATCGATGGTAAAGGCGGGAAGATTGGCCGCCGCCGGGCGGTTGCCTGCATCCAGACGGTCCGGATCGCCGCAGTCCAATACCCCCAGACACGCGAACTCCCGCCACCAGTCGGGGTCGTGGCCCGGTTGCAGGCAGTCGGGATCGGTAAGGAAGCGCAGGGTGGACGGTATGGGACCGGGGCTCACCACGGTGGCGTCATGTCCGGCCGCCCGGAGCAGATGGGCCAGACCCATGGCTGAACCGAGGGCGTCGCCGTCCGGGCGGGCGTGGGTCACCAACGCCACACGGCCGGCCGGCCGTTGGGCGAGGAAGGTCAAAATGCTGCCGGCTGCCATGGGGAAGTCGCGCTCCGACGCCGTTAGGGCAGTTCCAGCTTGCCGCCGCGGGGGATAACGATGCCGCCCTGGCGTTCGCGTTCGATCTGCTTCGCTTGTTCCACCAGATCCTCCACCGCATCCTTGATAGCCTGGGGGAAGGCTTCGCAGGCGGCGCGCAGGGTAGTGGCGTTTTTAATCTCGCACTGGACGGGAATGGGACCGTGGGGCGTCATGATCTGGGCGGTGCCCATGAAAATTGGGTCGCGACCGGGATCGTTTTCGCCCTCGGCCGTGATCGGACGCAGACACTGGATGGAACCAAGGCCCAGGTCGGTGTAGGTTTCCTGGCGGTAGAGGTTGCCCAGATCCACCTTGTCGTTTTCAGGGGAAAAATTTTCAAGCGCCATGAGATTCTCTTTCGTGATCGGGGTCGGGTACAGCCGCGTCCGCCACCAGTTCGACATCGTCCGGCACGCCATCGGCCCGCGGCGGCGAGGAAAAGACCCCCGCCAGCCCCAGGGCTTGGAGACGGTTGTAGGTGCCGGTCTTGAGCCGAATCTTCAACCGTTTGCCCGCCCGATCGGTGAGGCCGCGGGCCTCGCAGAGCATACCGATCATCATACTGGGCAGGGCGGCCGCGTCGGTGATGTCCAGCACCACCTCCGAACCTTCTCCTTCAGTGGCGAGGATGGAGACGATGTTCATGAATTCCAGACTGGCCCGGGATTGGTAACGGGGGTCGAACCGCGGGGTCACCTTGAGCACGTTGCCGGTGACCTGGAAGCGATCCATCGGTACTCTGGCCATGCTTCCTCCCGGTAAAAGCGAGAATTCTGGAACAGACGCGGTCACCCTTCGCCGCGCCGAGTAACGCAACCGTGGACCGGTAGACGTACCGAACCGTACCGCCCGCTGTACCCCTCAGCTGTGCCCCTCACCCGGAATCGGGTAAATGAACGCATTTTATGCGTCTTTCTTTTCCCCGGTGGCGGCCTTGGTCTTGACCCACCGCTTGCGGCCGCGGATTTTCACCCGAACAAATCCGGCTTCCTCACGGTTACGGGTTTTCCGGGCTTTTTTCTTTTTGACGTAGCGGACCTTGTATTCCATGCAACCTTCTCCTCGGGAAAATGGCGCCAAACGCGCCCATGATACGTTACAGAGCGGCTGATTGCAACCGCTTCCTGAAATATTCGCCCACCCCGACTCCGGGAATGCGCTCCTGGCGCATGCTATCCCGGTCGCGCACGGTGACCGTGCCGTCTTCCAGGGTTCCGGTGTCCACGGTGACGCACCACGGCGTGCCCACCTCGTCCATCCGCCGGTAGCGGCGGCCGATGGCGCCGGATTCGTCGTAGAAGGAATTGATGCCCTCCTGCAGCAATTCGGCCATAACCGCCCGAGCCCGCTCGGGCATTCCGTCCTTTTTCACCAGCGGGAACACCGCCACCTTGATCGGGGCGATCCGGGGGTGAAACCGCAGAACGGTCCGGACGTCGTTTTTCTCTTTGTCCACCACTTCCTCATGGTAGGCGTCGCAGAGGAAGGCCAGGGCGGCGCGGTCGGCGCCGGCGGCAGGCTCGATGACGTACGGAGTGTACCGGCGCTTGGTTTCGGTCTCGAAAAAGGAGAGATCTTTTCCCGAGTATTCCGAGTGCTTTTTCAGATCGTAATCCGTACGGTTGGCGATGCCTTCCAGCTCCCCCCATTCCCCCTCGCCGTCGGGGTTTTCGAACGGGAAGAAATATTCCACGTCGACGCAGGCCTTGGCGTAGTGGGCCAGCTCGTTTTCCTCGTGCGGGCGGAGGCGCAGCCTTTCCGGCCGCATGCCGAGGGACTGATACCAGTTGAAGCGGGCGTTGGACCAGTATTCGTACCATTTGTCG
>JAJBSZ010000155.1 GCA_020861125.1 Planctomycetota bacterium
GATATCAATCAACCACTTAAACTATATTTTCTCTCGTGTCCACGGAATCTAGTGTCGGTTGCCGTCTTTTTCCTCGTTTGCCGCGATGATGAATTTGGTTCGATCGTGGGCGCGCCGGATATGGGCGCGCATGATCCGCTCGGCGCCCTTTTCGTCGCCCTTCTCGATGGCGTCGAACAATTGCTGGTGTTCGTCGATGATGTCGTTGACAGTGACATGGGCGTTGGCGACGTCGATCGACGAGTTGATGGCGTCGGCGAACAGCGAGAGAATGCCAATGATGACGCTGTTGCCGGAGGCCTCGGCGACCAGACGGTGAAAACGGGTATCCCCCTTCTGGCCCCGATTGCCCGCCCCGATGTCGGCGCGCAGGGCCGCGATGGCCCGCCGCATTTCCGCCAGGTGCTCCCGGGTACGGTTGCGGGCCGCCTGCCGGGCGGTGTAGGTTTCCAGGAGCAGGCGGACCTGATACATTTCCATGACCCGTTTTTCGTCGGCGGCGCCGGCGGTGGTGATTTCCAACAGCGTCCGGTCGATGCCGGAATGTTTGACGAAGGTTCCTTCGCTGCCCCGGGACTCGATCAGGCCCAGCAGTTCCATGGCCCGCAGCGCCTCCCGGACGGAATTGCGGCTGACCCCCAGCTGCTCCACCAGCTCGCGTTCGGTGGGCAGCTTGTCGCCGGCGGCGAGTTCCCCCGCTTCGATGCGCTGCATGAACTGCTGGACGATGTCCTCGTAGAGACGAGGCCGCTTCTTCAGGGGGGTCATCGTCATTTTGGACCGAGTGGTTATGCTTCGCCCGCTTCCCGTATCCCAGCCGGACGCCTCCGGACACCGTGCCGCCTCCGCCTCCGCCGCGCCTACCGGGCCAGCCACCCGGGCACCGCCAGGGAGAGGGCGGGAACATAGGTAATAAGGACCAGCACCACCAGCATCACCGCCAGCGGCACGATGATGGACCGGCAAACCTCCTCCAGACTCAACCGGGCGATGCCCGCCGCCACGAACAGGTTCACGCCGAGGGGCGGGGTGATAAACCCGATGGCCAGGTTGACGATCATGATGATACCGAAGTGGACCGGATCCACCCCGACCAGCCGCACCACCGGCAGGAGGATGGGCGCCAGGATCAGGATCGCGGCCAGCGTTTCCATGAAACAACCGACGATCAACAGGAGGCCGTTGATCATGAGAAGAATAAGAATCTTGCTGTCGGTGAGGGAGGTGATGATCTGGGCCACCCGGGTGGGGATCTGTTCCATGGTCAGGATGCGGCCGAATATCGCCGCCGATCCCATGATGATCATGGCGGTGGCGGTGGTGAGACCGGCCCGCCGGAAAATGTCGTAGAGATCCCGCACGGTGATGTCCTGGTATATCACCAGCCCGACGAAGATGCCGTAGAGGACCGCCACCGCCGCCGCCTCGGTGGGCGTGAACACGCCGCCGTAGATACCGCCGAGGATGATGAAAGGAACCAATAAGGACCAAAACGCATTGCCGGTGATGATCAACTTTTGCGGCAGGGTGAACCGCTCCCGCTCGCCGCCGTAGCCCTTGGCGCGGGACACGGTGTAATTCATCGCGATCAGCGCCAGGCCGATAAGGAGCCCCGGCAGGATTCCCGCCATGAACATGCTGCTGATGGAAGCGCCCACCGCCACGGAGTAGATGACCATGGGAATGCTGGGCGGGATGATGACGCCGATAGAGCCGGCGGCGGCGACAATGGCGCCGGAATAGCTGCGGTCATAGCCCCGCTCCACCATCGACGGAATCATCAGCGAGCCGATGGCGGCGACGGTGGCCGGCCCGGATCCGGAAATGGCGGCAAAGAACATGCAGGCGGCCACCGTCACCATCCCGAGGCCGCCGGTGAAGCCGCCGAAGTAAGCGCGGGCGGTGTGGAGCAGACGCTTGGAAATCCCGCCCCGGCCCATGACCTCGCCGGCGAGAATGAAAAACGGCACGGCCATGAGGGGAAAGGAATCGATGGCGGTGACCAGGGTCTGCGGGATATGGCCGAACTGCATCTTGGGACTCAGGTACACGGCCACCACCGACGCGAGACCCAGAGCCACGCCGATGGGAACGGTCAGGACGAGAAAAACCGCAAATGAGAGGAACAGGGCAGCGGTGACCATCAGGGCGTCCCTTCGGGGCGGTCCCCGGTCCGGCCGAGCAGGGAACCGTACAGGTTTTGCAGCAGGCGGACGGCAACCAGCAGATAGCAGAACGGCAGCGATCCGTAGACGAACCCCATAGGCAGTTCCAGCGCCGGCGAGGTTTGGCCCAGGCGGAAAATGCGGCTTGCCGTCTGGTAGCCGTAGTACACGATGAACAGCGCAAAAATCAGGAACAGCACGTCCGACAGCACCCGGACGACCCGCTGCACCCGGGCGGGAAGCCAGAGAGCAAAGACCTCCACCCGGACATGGCGTTGCATCTTGACGCCGTAGCTGATGCCCGCGTAGACGAAGAAAACGAAAAGGTACCGGGCCAACTCCTCCGACCAGGAAAGGGAATTCTGCATGACATAGCGCATGAATACCTGGAGACCGATGACCGCGCTCATTACCCCGAGGCAGGTGACGATGATGATCTCTTCGATGCGTCGGTTGAGGAAACGGAACACTGCCAGCACGCCAACGCCCTCCCGGTGTCTGGGCCGCGCGGCCGGAGTCAGGCCGGCCGATTCCCGGGCGGCGGACCTCACTCCGCCCGGCACCCGCCCCGCTTAGTTATCCAGGAACATCCGCATGAGCTCGTCGTTGCCCACCTGGGCCCGGACCTCGTCGTAGACCGGCCCCATCTTCTCCTGAAAGGCCCGACGCTGTTCCGGCGTGAGGTCGACGATTTCGATGCTGTCCCGAATGGCGGCGATCGCCTTGTCCTCGTTGGCTTTGGCCGCCCGCCGCTGGATCGCGATGGATTCCTCTGCCGCGCGGTGGATCAGCGCCTGGTGTTCCGGACTCAGGTCGTTGTAGTAGTCCAGATTGATGAAGGTGACCATGGGCATGTAAAGGTGGTTGGTGGTCATGACGTAGTTCTGGACTTCGTAAAACTTGTTGGTGTAGATCAGTTCGAAGGGATTTTCCTGGGCGTCCACCGTGCCCTGCTGCAGGGCGGTGAACAACTCCCCGAAGGCGACGGGGGTGGGATTGCCGCCCAGGGAGGACCAGGTAAGCATCTGGATTTTGTTTTCCATGACCCGCACCTTGAGACCGCGCAGGTCGTCGGGCTGGAGGATTTGCTTGTTGGCCGTCAGGTTGCGGAAGCCGTTTTCGGTGAAACCCAGGCCCTTCAGGTTGATCTTCTCCAACCCGTCCAGAAGGATTCGCCCCGGCTCG
Source organism: Planctomycetota bacterium (assembly GCA_020861125.1). Next base: position 3,351 of record JAJBSZ010000155.1, read on the forward strand.
CCGTCCAGCTTGGCATAGGCCTCCTCCCGGGTGTTGAAGAGAAACGTGGCGTCCAGGACATAG
>JAJBSZ010000340.1 GCA_020861125.1 Planctomycetota bacterium
TCTCCGTGGACGGCGTGGACGTGCCGGCAATTATGCGGGATAAACTGGACATTCCCCCCTGGGACGCCGCCCTCATACTTTCCACCTTCATGAACCTGGGCAACGCTGGCACCCGTTTTGCCCTGCAACAAGGGTACGGACTGACAGACCAGCACCTCGCCACCCTTGCCCGGCTGGCGACCACCGCCGAGTGGCGGGCAATCGAACACATTGGCCAACGCCTGGGCGATCTGTTCCCCCTGCTGGACGAGGTGCATTTCCGCCATACCAACCGGCACATGGTCAAGGTGGAACCGGTGGCTTTTCCGGTGACGACCGCCGACGGCGAAACCATCGGCCTGACTGGGTGGTACTACCCGGCGCATTATGATCCTGCCCTGCACGACAAGTCCGGTCAGAATGCCGAAATGGCCGACCTAAAGGCGCAAATGAACCCCATCCACACGGCCAAAAAGACGCCGGACGGCATGACCAGGGCGCGCAAGGTGGACGAGAACGGTAACCCCGTTGTCACCTATCCGCCCCTCCTGCGTTTTTCCGTACTCACCGACCATCTCAACAAGGCGACCCGGTGGGCGACCCATGCGGAATTGCTGTTCGAGTTCCGCCAGTTGACCATGGATCCGGAGTTTAAAGAGGCTTTCATCCGGAAACTTGGCGCGGAAAAATACCGCTACCTCCGCCAGTGGACCAACCGCATGGCAAACCCCGAGGCCGGCGACGACGACCCGACCAACAGGATCATCGCCCGTCTTCGCAATCTTTCGACCGTGGCCGCCCTGGGATGGAATGTGCGGTCGGCTTTGCGACAAAACGAATCCCTGGGCATTGCCGCCGACATCATGTCGAACGCCAGCCGCAAAGGCGGGGTCAAGGCGAGCGGGTGGTGGTGGATTCTTCAGGGGTTCAAGGAAATGGGCGTCGGAGGTTTCCTGGGCGGCTGGGTGAACTACGAGAATCGGGCGATCCGCGACATGCACCGTTTGTCTCCCGAGGCGAGAATGCGCGGCAAGGACGTGAACAAGGACATCCGCGATCTTATGGGCGGGACCGACCCGAGCAAGCGGCGGTGGAAGATAGCCGGGTACGAGTTTTCGCGGGACTGGTTTTTCCATTTCACGAAGGCCATGGATCAAGGCGTGGCCGGCGTGGTCTGGTGGGGCGCATTCCACCAGGGGATGAACGGTGCAGCCGGATTCGACACCAAAAACCTGACGGACGCGCAGATCAAGGAAAAGGCGATCATCTACGCCGATCATGTTCTGCGATCCCAGCAAACGCCGTTTGTGACCGACTATACCCTGACCCAAGCCAACAAAGGCGCGGTGAGCCTATTTACGCAATTTATGGGCGGCGTCACCCCGTACCTGTCCCACACCTACGGCATGGGACAACTGTACGGGCAAGGCAAGAAAGGCAAGGCAACCATGGTGCGGCACCTGGTCAACGTCTACGCCTTGCCGGTGTTCGTAAAAATCCTTTTGGGCGACATGATCCGGCGCGGGCTGACCGGCGGTGACGACGAAGAAGGGTTCGGCAAAAAAATGGCCTGGGGCATTATCGATGGCCTGGTTTCGCCACTGCCGGTGATCCGCGATTTTGTAAGCGTTGCACGGTACGGCGAACGAACGGCCACCGTGCCGGCCCTCTCCACGCCGGCGCGGGCATTCGGTGGCACCCTTCGGGCAGGCCGGCAATTGTCCGAAGGAGAGGTCGCGGCGGCGGCGCGCGACATGGGCCGGGCCTTGGCGATGTTCGCCCCATTCTACACCCCTTTACAACAAGCAGGAGATGCGGCGGAGGCGATAGGGATTATGGAGGGCAGCGATTGATTGAAACCACCGAAACAACGATCACGTACCATGGCGATGGCCTGGTACAATCTTTTGCCGTGGATTTTCCTGTCTTGGAAAAGTACCACCTGGCCCTTTCCACGCGGTCAGGCCAAGGTAAGCCGGTGGCGCTGGAGCTGGGGCGGGACTACGACGTCGCCATACATCGGGACGCCAAAAATTTCCCCCGTTCCGCCGAGGTGACGCTAGCGAAACCTTTGGCAAATGATGCCGCCTTGACGGTGCGGCGTGTTCTGCCATTGATGCAATCTACCAGCCTAGCGGACAATGGCGGATATCTGCCGGACGAGATGGAAAAGGCGCTGGACCGGTTGACCATGATCGCGCAGCAAATCCAGTCGCAGCTCGAACGCGCCGTGGCAGCCCCCGAGGACTACACACCGGATCAGATCACCGCGATCATCCTTGATTCTGTGTCGAACCTGGCGTCGCTCAACGCCGCCGTTGCCGCCATAAATTCCAGCCTGGACGGCAAGGCCGCGAAGGTCCACGGCCACGGCATGCAGGAGGTCCAAAACCTCGTACAGACGCTCGCAGAGAAGGCAAACGCACAGGAGGTTCTCGCGGCGCTTGCCTTGAAATCGAACACCGGACACCGGCATGGTATCGCCGACACGGACCAGCTTGCGGCGGAACTAAGCGCCCGCGCCAAAAGCGCGGACATGCAGGCCCGCTTGGCGGAGAAGGCGGACAAGACCGATCCCCGCCTTTCCGACAGCAGAGCGCCCAAAGCCCACACCGGCAGCCACCACATGGACGGCCCCGACCGCATCAGGCCGGAGGATATTGGGGCCTTGCGGCCACCGCCCGGCGACGGGAAACGGTATTTTGTCACCGCGACCGGGTACGACGAGTACATTCCGCCCGCCAGCGGAGGGCCTATCACCGAGCATTCGCAATTACTAAAACGCGATCTGCCGGACCAGCATCCACAATCGGCCATTCAATTCCTGGTATCCGACCTCGATACCATCCGGGACGACATGGACGAGCTGGCACGGTTGATCCAAGCGCTTACCACCGGCAAGGCGGCAGTGGACCATGGTCATGAGATGGAGAATATTACGGGATTGTTGGACCGGCTGGCAGCCTTGACCACTGCCATCGGCACCAAGGCCAACCAATCAGCCCTCGCCGCGCTTGCGCCCCTTTCCCATAACCACGAAGTCGCCCACGTCAACGGCCTGACCGGTGTGTTGAACGGCAAGGTTAATACCGATCAAATGGTGGCTGCGACATCGGCAAAGGCCGGTCTACTGACGCCGGAATGGCTGGCAAAGATCCTCGCGCTCCGCGCCATGGCAAATATCGATGCCCCGCCTGCGGACGGCAAAGCCTACGCTTTCCGGAATGGCGGGTGGGAAACCGTGTCTGGTGGGTACGTGGCAATGCATACTTTCACCGTCTCTGGCCAATGGGTAGCCCCACGTACTGAAATAATCCGTGCCACCGTGATCGGTGGAGGGGGAAGTGGTGGAAAGGGGTCATCAGGAACCCAAGGCGGCGCGGGTGGTGTGGCTGGAGGGTACTCTGAATTTCACAATAATATTTACCG
>JAJBSZ010000213.1 GCA_020861125.1 Planctomycetota bacterium
TAATCCAAAAGAAAATAAAATTGGGTAAAGGAATGAGTACGTATCCATGAGGGAAGGCAAGTGTGTTGGGAACAAACCACCACCTTGCGGACTTTATGCTCTTGGCTTGCTTTTGGCTTGATCCTGGCTGACCGCCCTCCGGAAGCGGAAAACCCCGGCGGCTGCCGCGTGCCGCTACCCAATCTCTCGCGTGCGACCCGCATGCGAGGACGGCGTCAGGCCCTATCGGTCTTGGCTCCCGTGGCCGTGGGCCGTTCGATCGGACCCACCACCACCAGGCCGGCTTCCTCCTTGCGGAGGGAGAGGCGATAGCCGCGCAGGCGGATGTCCATGGGATCCCCCATGGGCGCAACCCGTTCCACCGTTACCATCGACCCGCGGGTCAGGCCCATCTCGGTCAGCCGCTGGCGCACCGGCCCGCCGCCGGTGACGGAGAGGATCTTCACCGTCTCGCCCGGCGCCACCGTGTCCAGGGTGGTGCTGGCGGGTGGAGCGTCGGTGCTGGCCGGCGTCCCGTCGCAGGCGCCGCAGCCGGCGGTTTGGGCGGAATCTGCCACGGCCAGGCGCGGGCATTCCCGCATCGAGCGGGCGAACAGGGCCAGTTTTTCGATGATCACCCGGGGAACGGCGTGTTCCATGCCGCAGGCGGCGGTTTCCGCCGTAGCGGCGTCCACCTTGAGAACATCGATGAAAAAATCCTTCAGGGTGGCGTGGCGGCTGGCGACGTCCTCGGCGATCTGGCGGCCGGCCGGGGTGAGGGTAACCGCTTCGTAGGGCGAATAATTGATGAGATTCAATTGCCCCAGGGATTTGAGGGCGGCGGTGACCGTGGACTTGTGCACGTTGAGGGCTTCGGCGATGTCCCGGGAACGGGCGGCCTGATCCAGGCGGCTCAGGTTCAGGATGGCCTCGAGATAATCCTCGAGGGCGGCCGTCAACGACTGCGCCTTGTGCATGGGGAAAACTCCTGTTCGCGTGGCATACACTATACCGCATTAATGCCGCCGGAGCAAGCATCTTCGCCCTTGGTGAAGGTGACCAGAGGCGGTCGCCGTCGCGGCTCGACAGGTAACTGGGAGAGCGGCGAGCGAAAGGAGCGGCGATGACCACCCTGGTGCGGTACCGGCCGGATAATTTTTCCATACGGCCGGCCGGCCTGGAGGATGTGCCGGTTATTCTCGGCTTTATCCAGGCCCTGGCGGAGTATGAAAACCGGCGGGACAGCTGCGTCGTCGACGGCCCGCTCCTGGAACAGTGGCTTTTCCGCGATCGCCGGGCCGAGGTAATCCTCGGGGTGGCGGATGGCGACCCCGTCGCCTTCGCCGTGTATTTCTCCATTTTTTCCACCTTCCTCGGCACCCCGGGCCTGTATATTGAAGATCTCTTCGTGGTGCCCAAGGCCCGGGACAACGGCTTTGGCCGACGCCTTCTCCGGCACCTTGCCGCCCTCGCTCTCCACCGTGGCTGCCACCACATGGAATGGTCTTGCCTCAACTGGAACAAACCGGCCATCGCCTTGTACCAAACCTTGGGCGCCACCCCCCTGGACGATCGCACCCAGTACCGCCTGTCCGGTGAACCCCTGGCCAAATTGGCCGGTGCAGCGGAGCTCTCCTGATCGGGCTCCCAAGCGGTGGGAACCCTCGCCCAGGTCAGACGCCCAAAAACCGGGCTCGGGTACCCTCCTCCCATTCCGGAACAGCGGAACCCGCCTGGTGTCATTGCAAAGCCCTCGGGTCCTCCCTCGCCCTGCCGCCAGCCGGTGGCGGAAAAATCCCGCCGGATGATTTTCCTGCCGTCACCATAGCTTATCAGGGGGTGACGGCTTCCGGCAGTTGGCGGAGACCGTGGGGCGGTGTGAAGACAGGAGCCGGGAATGGTGGAATTCGCGGACAAGGTGGTGGTGCTGGCTGGGGTAGGCGGGCGGTGTGGCCAACGTTTGGTGGAACGGTTCGCGGCGGCGGGCGCCACCCTGGCGTTGTGCGGTCGGGAGGCCCCCGTTTCCCGCCGCTGGCTGGGCCGCGCCCGGCGGCAAACCGCGTTGTGCCAAACCATCCGCCCCGGCGACTGCGGCCGGCTGCGGGAATTCGTGGACGCCGTCCTGGCGCGCTACGGGGCAATTGACGTCCTGGTCACCGGCGACGAAGCCGCTGCCCCGGGCGGGGAAGCCGGCGCGGCCGGCGCTTGGAGTAACGCTGCCGACTCCCTGCTCCGTGGCTGCTTCTATACCTGCCAGTACGTCGCCAAACGTTGGCTGGCCCAGGGCCGATCCGGCGCCATCGTCAATACCGCCTGCCTCGCCGCCGCCCGCCCCGCCGCTCCTTGCCGTGCGGCCAACGGGTCCGACCCCCACCGGCCCGCGGACGGCGCTGGGCTGGGGCTCGGGCCCCACTCCCTGGCGCGGGAATATGAGCCCTGCGGCATACGCGTCAACGCCGTTGACAGTGGCCATGGGAAACCGGACAGCCCCGACCCGACCGCCGGCAGTGATGATTTCGTGCGCGGTGTTCTGTTCCTCGCCTCCGACGCCGCCGCCTGGATTACCGGTCAGGTATTCTTCCGCCACAGTGGCTGGCTGCTGCCTTGAACGCCGCATCGGCCTAAAAAAAATGGAGGGCCGCCTCCCGTTGGGAAGTGGCCCTCGCCTCACCCTGGTGCCCCGTATTTCCTCAGGCCAGCGGCCGAATTATGCCCCGCAGCCGCCAAAAGCCCTTGGCAACCAGATCGATAATGCTGGTATGGGATATGTTTTTGGCGAAGTCGCCCACGTGGGTGACACAATTCCCCGTCGCCGGCTCCAGCCAATTTAATAAGTATACGTCCGGACGAATTTCTGTCATCTGCGTTTCATAATGATTCACCGTACCCTTGGGGTAGGTGGGATCAGCCATTACCGTGACATCGACATGCCCGTCGTCGACGAAATGCAACCGGTACATGGCGCGTGGAGAAAACAGAAAATCATACGTTCGGCCCAATATGCGTTTCGTGCCAGCCATAACTTCCCCTCCTTAACACGTAACTCAAGAAACACCAAACCGTAGTGACGGATATGGTGGCGCGATCAGCGTGCGAGTGGTAACTTTTCTTACCTGTCCACGCGTCCATTTGTTTCCTCTCATACATGTTCGGGTGACAAAACCGTGAACAAAAGATATCTCCGATAAAACCATGCCGTTACAAAATAAATAATTTTCTCGTGGCGCCAAAATACCCGCCCACCCGCCATTTTTTCGGCACCAGGGGGAACCACTGGGAAAAAAAGGGGCCCAGGGCATTGAAGTCGTTAACGTTATTCGTAAATATTTAACTGGGGGATTCACCGTATGGGGATACGAGATGGCTGGTATGACGATGCGCCATTCGGGGCTGGGCTCTTCGGGTAGGAAAGATACGGTACGGGC
>JAJBSZ010000459.1 GCA_020861125.1 Planctomycetota bacterium
ATGTGGCTGTAGATGTTGATGCCGGCGGTAATACGCTGGCACACCACCAACGGTTTGATGCCCATGGACAGGACGGTGCGGAGCGAAGGACAAGAGGAGGACAAAGGCGACCGGCACGCCGATAGCCAGGAACACCGAGAGGGATCCGAAGAGGATAGCCAGTTCCATCAATCCCCCTCCACTGGCTGGGCCGCGTGGGGAACGTCGATCCCCAGGGCCAGGCGTAAAATCTTCTCGATGGAAAACACGCCAATTAACAGCCCGGCGAGGCACATGGGAATGAACCGAACACCTTCGGGCAGAAGGATGGCGGGTATGCGCTCGTTCCAGGTTCCCCCCACCAGCCGGTAGCCATACACCAGCATGGCGAAGCCGAGGAGGGCCACGACGGCGGCGATGATGCCGTCCAGGATTATGGCCACCCGGCGCGGCACCACATAGAACACGAGGTCGAGACCGAGGTGAGAGCGTTCCCGGATTCCCACTGCCGCCGCCAGGAGGATGAAATAGAGCATCAGCAGCAGGGCGACCGGCTCGGTCCAGGTGGGCGTGTCGTTGCGCACGAACCGGCCATAGACCTGCCAGAGAATGGCGGCACTCATCAGTACCAGCCCCGCCCCGGCGAACATGAGGATACCTTTGCAGAGAACGTCGAAACACCGTCCGCAACCGAGTACCATGGCGCGCATGCGACCCCTCCTTCCCTGCCAGCACCCGCGGGGGCCGGCACCGGCCCCTTCGGCGCCAACCGGACCGGACCGGCTGGCCCTCGCCCGGCGCACGGCCGGACAAGAGCCCAGGCCCCGGCTATTCCACCGCCTGAATTTTTGCCACCAGCGCTCGAAGGGTATCGTCGGTCACGAACTGGTCGTACACCGGTGCCACCGCCGCCGCGAAGGCCGCCCGCGCGTCGTCGTCCAGATGGGCGACGACGGCGCCGCCCGCCACCACGCCGTCGAGGGCTTCTTTTTCCCGCACCGCCCACAGCTCCCGGTTCCGGGCCACCGAATCCCGGGCCGCCTGCTTGATGGCTTGCTGGTCTTCGGGCGTGAGGGTGTCCCAGACGATTTTCGACATGATCAGGACATCCGGCTGCATTTGGTGATCGGTATAGGTAATATGGGGCGCCTGCTCGAAAAAGCGCTGGCTGTGGTAGCTCGGCCAGTTGTTTTCGGCGCCGTCGATAACGCCGGTCTGCAGCGCGCTGTACACTTCCCCCGGTGGCATCGGCGTGGGATTGGCACCCAGGGCCTGGACCATGGCGATAGCCAGATCCGACTGCTGCACCCGGAGCTTCAGCCCTTTCATGTCGGCCAAGGAATTGATGGGACCGCGCTTGCTGAAAAAGCTGCGGGCGCCGGAATCATAGTAGGCCAGACCGATGAAGCCCTTGTCCGCCATCGCCTGAAAGATCTCTTCGCCCACCGGCCCGTCCACCACCCGGTGCATATGGTCGACCGATCGGAAAAGATACGGCAGGCTCAGTACCTGCGTTTCCGGGACGATGTTGTTCAGGGCGGCGAAGCTGCAGCGACTCAGGTCGATGACGCCAAACTGGACCTGCTGCACCACGTCCTTTTCCTGGCCGAGCTGGTCGGAATGGTACACCTTGATGGAAAGGCGCCCATCGGTGGCCTCCGCCAGCCGGTCGCTCAAATACATGACCGACTGCACGGTGGGATACGCCTCGACATGGTTGTCGGAGGAACGGAAGACACGGGCGGTGCCGGCGCTGCCACTACTGGAAACCAGACAAAAGATTACCAATGCCAAACAGTGTTTTCGGATGAAAGCCAACGCTGTCTCCTTTCCTGCCGGGATGGTGCGGAGCAAACGGACATGATCCCTTGCCGCCCAACGGCGCCGGTCGGGCGTGGGGTTTGGTGGTGGAGCGCGAGGCATGACTTGAAAATTCTCGGCTCTGTGGCACGATTTCGTGGTACCATGGACTTTTTTCGCCGCGGGCGGTTGTCCACAGATAAAAACTTGTGTCTTTTCCCTGCCCGCCGTCAACGCGTGGTCCGAAAGTCCAAGACTCACTCAATCGTTGGCGTAATTAAGGAAAAAGACTCCATGAGGCGCGGCCACAAAAGACATCGGGTTTCTCCACTGTATTCGATAAATTTCCGTAGTCAAGCGGATTTTTCCTTGTTTTTCCGCCGGCCAAACCAAAAAATACGGTATCCATAGGTTGCGCTAACGTTTGCGTATTTCCGGAGAATTTGTGCCGTGCCGGTACGATTTGGGCCGGTGGGCCGGCGGTATGGAGATTGGCATGAGAGTAACGCTTACCGATATTGGCCGTCGGGTCGGGGTTTCCCCTTCCACCGTGCAGCGGGCCTTGAATGGCCGGGAGGGGGTCGGCCAGGAAAAACGCGATCAGATACGACGGGTGGCGGAAGAGATGGGCTATAGCCGCAACCTCACCGCCTCCGCCCTGAAAACCGGAGCGCGCACCATCGGTATCCTGCTGCCCGAGCCCATTCATAACAACCGGTTTTACGCCAAGTTCCTCTGGGACGGCGCCCTTGGCTGCAGCGACGACTACCGCGAATTCAACCTCGAAGTGGCGCGGCACACCTATGTGCGCACGCCGGAAAACCACGCCCGAGCCTTGCGCCGCTTGCTGAAGCACGAGGCCGACAAGATGGCCGGACTCCTCACCATGGGCTCCTGCCATCCCGATGCGCTGGACGCCTACGCCCATTTCAAGGCGAAGAACGTTCCGGTGGTGTTCGTGGGCACCGACGCCCGCCCCGAGGATCGCCTCTGCTGCGTCCGCACCTACGATGAGATGGCCGGCCGGATGGCGGCGGATCTCCTGGTAACCTTCACGTCGCCCGGCCGCAACAGCAAGGTGGTAATGACCGGCGACTTTGCCATTCCGGATCAGTTTTACAATGCCCAGGGCTTCGAGCGGCATATCTACGAGAACCATGCGCCGCTGGAAATTCTGAAGCTGGCCAACGACCCCGACCTGGCAGTGGTGGAAAAAAATATTCGGGCGCTCCTGGCGAGGGACCAGCGCATCTGCGCCGTCTATGCCACCAGCTCCCGCAACACCGTCCCCATGTGCCGCGCCGTCGCCGGCAGCGGCCGCCGGCTTCACGTCATCGGCAGTGACATTTTTCCGGAAAGCATCCAATTCCTGCAGGATAACGTGCTGCACGCCATCATCCACAAACGGCCGCGGGACCAGGCATTCCAGGCCATGCAGACGCTGATCAATATCGTTATCAAAGGCGGCCTCGCTCCCCGTGACACCCTGCTCATCGATTCGGTGATCGTCCTGAAGAGCAATCTCGAATGCTTTATCGAAGACCGGCGGGACCTGTCGCCGGCAACGGAGCGGCAGCCATTTTTTCGTTGATTTTTTACCGAAATCGGGGTTGACAAGCGA
>JAJBSZ010000113.1 GCA_020861125.1 Planctomycetota bacterium
CCCTGGCCGAAGCCGCCACTGCCCGTCCCGCCATCCCGGCGGAATCGATTCTGGCCGTAACCCAGGAACGGGAATTCGCCCGGATCAAGGAGGAGATCCTGGCGGAGGTGCCGCGTGGCTGGCGCACCTGGCTGTTCCATCCGGCCTGGACGGTGGCGGCGTCCGTTATCTTTGTCTGCGCCGTGCTGGTGCATGTGTCACCGTATCGGGAGCGGCCGCGCGGGGAAAATGCCGACCGGATGCCGGTAGCGCCGGCGCCGTCCCGGTCCGCCTCGATCTACCCGGAGGCCTTGCCGGAACCGCCGGAAATCACGTCTCCACGATTGTCAGCCGATGGCAGTCACAAGGCGCTTGCCCCAACGGGAACGGCCGCCGCCCGCGCCCTGACGGGAAATGACAGTACCGCAGTCCCGCCGGCGCCAACGGCGGTGCCGTCCCGTCCCGCTTCCTCGGCACCCATACCCGACATCTTTCAGGCGGAAACGGCGGTGGATTCGCCGCCGGCACCGGCCGCTCCTGTTTTTGACGCCGTTTCCCGTCAAGGGGTGGACCCGGATCGGTCCACCCGGCCGCTCCCGGAGCACACCGACCGCTCGCCAGCCACGGAACCCGTCACCGCAGCCGATGCGGAACGGACTGATGAACGGACGATCGTCATCGAAGGACTGGACGCCCATGCCATCCCGGAGCTTATCGCCAGGCCGACGCCGGTGGATTTGGAAGAATCCATCCTGACCCTGACGATGCTGGTCGGGTTGGAACTGGGTGAAGGCAATTACGCCGCGGCTTGGCAGGCCGTCGAGCTTCTCCGCCGGATCGACAGAGACAAAGCGGCAGAACTCGCCCTGATGGTGGCTGCCATGGAGCAGCAGGCCGAAAACCAGTCGCTATCGAGCACACTTCCAGCCGAGGCGGCCGATGCGACGCCGGAACCCACGCAGTCGGTGGCAACTGTGGAAGCGGAGGAGGCAGAGGAGGCAGAGGAGGCAGAGGAGGCAGAGGAGGCGGAAAACTTTGAGGATGGACATGAGGCGGAGGAGACGGTAGAGCAGGGTCTTGCGGATGAGATTGGCACCCAATCCCCTGTGACAGTACCAGCAGTCGCGAGTCAACTACCGGAACCGGGAGCAGATGGACGGCTGGACAACGAGCCGCCTGACGACCCGGCGGTTGGCCCGCACCAGCCTCTCGTCGAAATACCGCTAGAATTGCCTGCGCCTGCGGTTTCGACGTTCCAGGTCGACTCGCATGGAGAACCCACGACCACTGACGGGAGGCTGGAGGAAGCGGCCCCCGTGGATCCGTTTTCGGAGATCCGGGAAGTGGAGACACCAGTTTCAGGCCTGCTGTTTTTTCCCGCCAAACGGTCGGAGCCGACAAGACGGCCGCTCGACCCCATTTTCACCACCGACCCCTATTACCGTGATCGTTGACCGCCGGACCGTATTTTCGATGAACTTCCGTCTGGAGGACGCACCGCACCGTTTTTACTGGTACCATTCCTAATGCCCGCTGTCGGAAGAACGGTCACCCCGCCAGGCTTTCAGCGGCCGTAGACGGAAAGTTAGGGAAGGAGGGAGGGCATGGACGGGGACCCGTATTTGGATCCGGAAATCCTGTGGACTATGCTCCACGGCAGCCCGGAAACCATCGACCAGGTTGTCCGAGACATTGTGGCGAATTCTCCGGAGGCCGAGAGGGCGACCATCCGGGTGGCCATGCTTCTCTATGATTGTTTTCACGAAGAGGCGGCGTTCCGTCTTCTCCGAAAATCCTGCGAAGATACGCCATCGCCGTTTTTGTACAACGCCTTGGGGAGGCGGTACCTGGTTGCAGCGCAATGGCACGAAGCCGCCAGCGCGTTCCACCAGGTATTGAAAGAGAACCCACAGGACCCCGGAGCGCTGGATGGTCTCGGTATTGTCGCCCTGAACCGAGGTCGGTTCCAGGAAGCGATTTCGCTCTATACAAGGCTAGTCGAGACGGGAGGTGCCCGGGAAAAACATCTTCTTAATTATTCTGAAGCACTTGTCCGCAGTGGTGAAATTAGTCGGGCATTTACCGTCTTGTTGCATGGCCTGGAATCATGGCCATTTTCCAGAACCATCTGCTCGTTATTGCTCGACGTACTACTAAAAAGATCCGATAGCATTGTGGAATCACTGCGTACGCTCGTGGAGGCCAACGGTGAAAATCCGTCCGCCGTCTTTCTCAAGGGGATTCTCTACCTGAAAGACGGCAACCTTGCCCGGGCTCTGGAATGCTATACCTTCGTCAGTACCCAACCGGGATTACCGGCGTATGTACTCCCTACTTTCCGTGGGGCCTGGAAAACAATCGGTCACCAACTCACGAGTCCTCTGTTTTCTGAATTGGACAAAAAGTACGGGACCGGGCATACGGTATTCAGCCCGTCGCTGGAAATCAGGGGACGGTCTGTCCGCAATATGGATATCCAGACTGACGGCTGTACGGTTATCGCTGGGATCCGCCAAACCGTCGGCACTCCGACCATGCCACATGGAAATATCCATATTATAGGGGCTTCGCAGGTATTCGGGACGGAACGACAAGAAAATACCATTTCGAGTTTGTTACAAGGAATCCTGAATTCAAAAAACATTGCGTACGCCGTCCATAACCATGGTGCTCATGGAACTGTCGACGAAAAAATTCTTTTCTTACTAATGAAAAGCCTCACCCTTGCGCCCGGGGATGTGGTTATCCTCCATTTGCCACTGTTGAATGTTCGCAACCTTTCTCCTGTCCTAGCGTATCTTTTTTCCATGAATACGATATGTTTCGAGGCCGGCGCTTCTTTTATATTTTCTATTTCTCCCACCGTATTTGATGTGGAACAGCCTACCGCATGGGAAGTGGAACAACGTAAAGAAGCAATGGAATTGGGAACGTGGAACGTTGGGTACCCACGCCAGATTCTCGAGGTATTCCATTCCATGGCCCAACACCTGCGTATTATTTTCCCCACCGCTTATACCACCCGCCCGCGTCGGCTAAAGGAGGTTTTCCAGGACCGGTGGCATTATAATTTCGATATGAACCGCATTATCGCCGAGGTTCTGTTTGAACACATCCACGACCAAGCCGTACCCGATACCCACACGCATCCCAACTACAACTCCCCCTCCGCCATCGCGCAATCGGTGCGACAACTACGTTTGTTTATGCGAAACAACCGGCTGTACGATGCGGAGCTCAATACCTGGCTCGAACGGCTTCGTTCCGGCCTGGGCGATTGCGACGGAACCACCGGCGCCATCGTCATGAACGCGAATCCGTTTACCCGAGGGCACCTGCATCTGATTGAACAGGCGCTGGAACAGGTCGACCGGCTGATCGTGTTTGTGGTCGAGGAGGACAAATCAACGGTACCGTTT
>JAJBSZ010000029.1 GCA_020861125.1 Planctomycetota bacterium
GTGTCGATACCGCTCACGGATGCATCTTCCGGCCAACCCTACCGACCTTCCGCGGCCGTCAGATTCCAACCCATCCCGCCGAATCCGCTCCCGCCCATGCCGGCGGGGGGCTCAGGAAAAAGGGGGACGGCCACCGCCACCTCCACGCCCGGCGTTCCCGCATCCGACCCGCCGCCATGAAAAACGCACCGCTGCCGCCGAGGACAGGGGTGCGTTGGTGTCGATACCGCTTTCGGTTCCTGCCTTAACCCCATCCCGCCGGGCTACCCGGGAACCGCCACCAGGGGCGGCTCCTCCCGTGATTTCCCACCGGTCCGGCCGCGGGGCGCGGACCGGACCCACGCCGGAGTTTGGCGGGAGCCGGACGGCTCGGCCGGTGGGATACTGGCCTGGCGGTGACGGTCCTGGGTCGCCTGTCGGACGCTGCCACCGGCCTTTCCCGGCGCCCACGCTCCGATCAGCGGAGCAAGCGCGGCAGGAACAGGACGATCTGCGGGAAAAAGCTCAGCAGCACCACCACCGCCACCAGCGTCAGCACCAGCGGGATGATCTCCTTGACCAGCGCTTCCAGTTTCATGCCGCCGATATCGCAGGCGATAAACAGGCACAAGCCCACCGGCGGCGTGTTGTGGCCGATGGCCAGGCCGATCACCATGATGATGCCCCAGAACAGCGGGTCGATGCCGAGACCCACCACGATGGGATAGAAGATCGGGGCCAGCAGCACCATGGCGGCCGAGTTGTTCAGGAAGGTGCCGACCACCAGGAGGATTACGATCATAATCAGCATGACCACATTGGCGTTGGTGGAAACGCTCAGAATGGAACCGGCGATGGACTGCGGGATCTGCTGGCTGACCAGCACGTAACTGAGTACTTCGGCCGTGATCATCAGGTACATGAGGAGCGCCGTGGATTTGGCCGACTTCACCAGCAGCGGATAGAGGTCGCGGAAGGTGATCTCGCGGTAGACAAACAGGCCGATCACCAGGCCGTAGACCACCGCCACCGCCGCCGATTCGGTGGGGGTGAAGATGCCGGCGTAGATGCCGCCCAGGATGATAACCGGCATGAGAATGGCCCAGAAGGCCGACGTGAAGGCGGTGACGATGGTGGCGAAGGATGCCACTTCTTCGCCCTGGTAGCCGCGGCGGACGGAAATGATGTATTCCACCAGCATCAGCGCGAAGCAGATGATGATGCCCGGAAGCACGCCGGCGATGAAAAGGTCGCCGATGGAGGTGTTGGTGGAAACGCCGTAGAGGACCATGGTCAGGCTGGGCGGTATGATCAGGCCGATGGTGCCGGAGGCGGCGACCACGGCGCCGGCAAAGGCCTTGCTGTAGCCCTTGGCTTCCATCTGGTTGATCATGACGCCGCCGATGGCGGCGGTGGTGGCCGGGGCCGAGCCGGAGACGGCGCCGAAAAAGGTCGACGCAAGGGTGGCCACCAGGGCGAGGCCGCCGCTGACCCGCCCGAACAGGGCGGCGGCCAGTGCCACCAGGCGTTTCGACACCCCGCCCGAAGCCATGATATTGCCGGCGAGGATGAAGAAGGGAATGGCCATCAGTTCGAAGGTATTGGCCACGTTGAACATCTTCTGCACCAGGTCCCCAACCGGAAACACGCCGGTGACCACCACGGCCGCCATGCAGGCGAGACCCAGGGTGACGGCGATGGGGACGCCGGTGAGGAGAAAGAACAGGAAAAAGATAACGAGCCAAACACCCATCAGCCGTCCTCCCTTCGCAGCGCGATGATGCCGGAGAGGATCACTTCCACCAGCATGGAACAGGCGAGCAGGCTGGCGATGGGAAGCATCATGAAGATCCAACCCATTTTCAGCCATTCCATCGAATAGGACACCACCTCGAACTCGAGGATCATCATGGTCATCGGCCAGGCGTACCAGATCACCACCACCAGAAACACCAGCGAGCACAGGTTGGCGAACAGCCGGAGCAGGTTCCGGAGCACCGGGCTCTTCAGGCGATCGGTGACCAGGGACATATTGATATGTTTCGATTCCCGGAACAGTATGACGGCGCCGAACAGGGTGACCACCGAAAACAGGTACCGGGACAGTTCCTCGGACCAGGACAGCGGTTGCCTGAGGACATACCGCCAGATAACCTGGGCAAACACGAATACCACCATGCCCACCATGCCGAGGACGATGACGAAATCCAGGGCGCGGGTCAAGAGGTCGTTGAATTTCCGCAATAGGGCCATGCCATGACACTCCTTGCGCGGACGGCGGTCGGGGATCTCGCGCCGCCGTGCGGATCACTGAAACCGCGAGAGGGAACGGCAGGCCGTCCCCTTCTCGCACCCAAAGCCTGCGGGCGGCTATTTCGCCTTTTCCGCCTCGATCTTATCCATCATGTCGCCGAATTTCGGCCGGTACTTGTCCCACACCGGCTTTACCGCCTCGATGAATTCGGTCCGGTCCGGACGGGTGAATTCAACACCGTGTTCCTCGCACTGCCGGATCTCCTCCGCGTCCATTTCCTTCTGGAATTCAAAGGAGAACAGGCTCATCTTGCGGGCTTCGTCGCGGAAGATCTCCTGGTCTTCCGGCGGCAGGGAGGTCCACAGGCGCTTGGACATGATCAGCGGGTTGGGGACGTGCATGTACCACAACAGGACCGCCGCTTTCGTCAGCTCGTAGTACTTTTGGGTCAGCATGTGAGTGATGGTGCCTTCGCAGCCGTCGATGGTCTTGAGCTGCCAGGCGGAGTAGACCTCGTTGAAGCCCATGGGCACGGCGCTGGCGCCGAACGCGTTGATGGTGTCGATCATCTCGGCCGAGTTCACCACCCGCAGCTTCATGCCCTTGAGGTCTTCCATCTTGGTGACCTTGGTGGGCGGGAAAATATGGCGCATCCCGTTTTCCCACCAACCGAGGACGATGAGGTTGCGGCCGGCCAGGCTTTCCTCGAACTCCAGTCCCACCGGCCCGTTCAGGATTTCGCAGGCCTGGTCCGAGGTGTCGAAGAGGAAGGGCAGGTTGAGGACGCCCATCTTGGGACTATAGGAAGTGAGAAGGGAACCGGTGGCCAGCACCATGTCCGACGTGCCCAGCTGGCAGCCTTCGATCAATTGGTTCGGTTTGCCGTAGAGGTCGGAGGGGTAAATTTCAAAGGTATAGCGGCCGTCGGTCCGTTCGGTGATGGTCTCCGCCCATTTTTCCAGATACATCTGGTAGTGGTGATCCTTGGTGCCGGTATGGCCGACCTTGATCACCCTGGCCGTTCCGGCCTGCGCGCCCGTCACCAGGGCCATGAGAACCATCGCCGCGGCGGCCCGCGCCGCCCGTTTCCGCCGCGGCGGCGCCGGGCCGCCAGACGCGCCGGGGGCGAAAAATATACGCGCGCCGTTTTGCGCGCCGTCGGG
>JAJBSZ010000315.1 GCA_020861125.1 Planctomycetota bacterium
TCGACGGCATGGAGTTTGTCGTAGCCCACCTTGACCGAATCGCCGCCGTAGTAGCTGTCCAGAAGCTGACGGCACTGTTCCTCGTTCATGTAGATGCCGTCGTTGCGGAAAAACTTCAGGGCGTTCCATTCGATGGTGTTGTGGCTGGCGGAGATGACGATACCGCCGTCGGCGCCGAGGCGGCTGATCATCATGGCGGCGGACGGCGTGCCGCAGACGCCCACGTCGACAATGCGGCAGCCGGCGGACAACAGACCGGAAAACACGGCGTGCTTTACCATATCGCCCGAAGCCCGGGTGTCCCGCCCAACCACCACCTTGCCGCTGTCGGTCCAGGTGCCGAAGGCCTGCCCGAGGTTTACCAGCAGCTCGGGGGTCAAATTGTCGCCCACCACGCCGCGGACGCCGCTGATGCCGATCATCAATTTGCTCATGCTAAATCCTCTGCCGCCGGGTGGTGCTGCCGACCCGGCCCTCATAGGCCTGATCACCAGGTTTTCCGGCGATCCAGACCCTCGTCGTATGTATCTTTGGCCGCCGTGGTGCCCCTCGGGTAGCCCGCCGCCTTTACGGAGGAGAACGCGATTCCCGGTCGGCAGTCCGGGCACTGGTCGGTGTACTGCCAGCCGGCCCGTCTGAGATTCGCCCGTACCGCCGTCTGGAGGCCTGCGTCTTTCGGGGTGATCACCAACCGCCGGGATCCGCGATACCCATCACCGTCAGGGAACAATTTCCATCGGAAAAAGCCCTGGTGGAAGTATACGGTTTCCCCGTTGTGTTCCACAAGAAAATCACGGCCGCCGTTACGGCGTGTCGCCACCGCCGGTCCGCTCGATGCCGGTGGTGGGAATCGTCGGCGTCCGAAGTGTTTCCTCCACCGGAGCGGGTTCGGGAAAGAATTCCCGTTCTGCCAATCCACCGAAGCGACGCAGGTGGGGAAACAGCATGCGTTCGGCGCTGCCGACGCAGCGGTTGTACTGTTCCACCGCCTTGCCGAGGGAGGTGCCCACGGCCGCGAGGTATTTGTACTCGGTGGCAAAGCGATCGAAGAGCTCCCGTCCCAGGGTGAAGATTTCCCGGGCATTTTCCGAGGCCCGCTGCTGCTGCCAGCCGTAATCTGCCGCCTTGAGGAGGGCGATCAGGGTGGCCGGACTGGCGGGTATAACCCCGTTGGCCATGCCGTGCTCCATGATGCCGGGGTCGAGGCGCATGGCGTCCGCGAACACCGCCTCGTTGGGAAAGAACATTACCACGAACTCCGGGCTGTCCCGGAACTGGCTCCAGTAGGACTTGGCGCCGAGGTCGGCCATGTGGGCCTTGACCGCCTTGGCGTGGCGGAGGCGGTGCTCCCGTTCCGCCTCCTCGTTTTCCGCCTCCTGCGCCCGGAGATAGCTTTCCATCGGGATTTTGGCGTCGACGACGATGGTGCGGTGGCCGACGAGGTGGATAACCAGGTCCGGCCGCAGCCGGCGCTCGCCGGTGCCCACCGAGACCTGTTCTTCGAAGTCGCAGTGTTCCAGCATGCCGGCCATTTCCACCACCCGCCGCAGCTGCACTTCGCCCCAGCGCCCGCGGGCGGCGGAATGGTGCAGCGCCCGCACCAGCCGGCCGGTGGTTTCGGCCAGGGTTTGCTGGACGGCGGTGAAGCTGGCGTGGTCGGCGACCCGGGCCTTTTCCGCCGCCTCGAGGGCACTCCCCATGCGGGTGAGGGTTTCGCCAATGGGCTTGACCAAAGAATCCACGGCGGTGCGCTTGGCTTCGAGCTGGGCCTCGGCCCCCTTCTGGAATTCGCCGAGGTGGGCTTTGGCCAGGGTCAGGAACATTTCGTTGTTCTGCCCCAGCGCTTCCCGGGACAGGGCGCCGAAGGCTTCCCGCAGCCGTGCGTCGGCCTGGCGGATGAGATCGGCCTGTTCCCGGCGGGCCCGTTCGGCGGCGGCCAACTCCGCCGTCAGGGCCGCCCGGGCGTCGGCGGCTTCACGCAGGTTGCGGTCCAGGAGGTTAATGCGGCCGGCCTGGGCCGCCAGCTCCCGATCCCGTTCCTCCAGCCGGGTGCGGAGGGTGGCGCGTTCGACACCGGCCGCTTCCCGATCGGCCCGGAACCGCTCCCGCTCCCGCCGCCACCGCGTCCGCGCGGAAAAAAATAGGATCACGGTCACCGCCAGCAGCAGGCCGAGAACCGCCGCCACTTCCGGTAGCCAGAAAAAGAGGTAGGCCGCCGCTTCAGCCATGGTCGTCCGTCCGTTTTTTGTTCCGGATGGAAAAGCGGCCGGCGGCGGTGGCGCGGACCGGGGCGGTATGGCATGAGGCCTGCACGATGTTGACGGCGCAGGCGGCAGAACGCGCCAGCGAATTCAAGACTTCCATGAACACCACACCGGATCGGATGTCATAGAGCCCTTCCTCCTGGCGGCGCTCGTGGTTTTTCCGCAGTTCCGACGCCTTGGCCTTGGCCGCCTTCTCCAAGACCTTGCCGTCCTCCAGGAGTTTTTTGCGCAGGAGCGCGCCGCCGGCGGCGGTTTCGATGCCGTCGGCGTTGATGTTGACGGTTTTCTCCGCCAGCTCCAGCAACCCGTTCACCTGGGCCAGCATGGCGTCAAGGTCGGCGACCGCCTCCTCCGGCAGTTGCAGCGAACGCTTGTTGACCCGCTTGGCCAACTTTGAAAGATGCTTTCCGAGATCCGCCACCCGTTCGGCGTCGTTCACCGTCCGCACCAGGTGCGGGAACATGTCGGACTGGTTTTCATTCAGGCTGTTCAGGGAGATGCCGCTGAGGTAGCGGGTGATGGCGGCCTTGAGGTCGTCCGTCTCCTTTTCCAGGCTGCGGGCTTCCCGGGCCATGTGGTCCCATTCCTTGGTCGGGGCGTTGATCAGCGCTTGGTAGCCTTCGTTTTGCGCCAGGCGCGCTTTTTCCAGCATAATGCCCACCTCGGTCCAGACCTGCTGCAGGGCCAGGGACGGGGTGGACAGGAGATGCGGTTCGAGGATCCGGCGGGCATCGGTCGGGTTTTCCCCGGCCGGGTCCGGTTTGATGACCAAGCGGCACCAGCGGGCGAACTGGGGGATGAACGGCAGGAACAGGGCGGTGCAACTGAGGTTGAACAGGGTATGGGCGTTGGCGATGAACCGCGGCAGGTTTTCCCCACCCTTGAAGACGTCGCCGGCGGTGGTGAGGTTGGCCAGTTCCATGAAAATGGGCCGGCCCGGCTTGCCCGGCCATTGGATGTAGTTCAGGAGGATCATCAGGAGCAACCCGGCGACGTTGAACGTGACGTGGAAGCAGGCGGCCCGCTTGGCGGACGCGTTGGTGCCGACGGAGGCGAGGACGGCGGTGATGGTGGTGCCGATGTTGTCGCCCAGGAGGATGCCAAAAACGGCGTAGGGGTCAA
>JAJBSZ010000153.1 GCA_020861125.1 Planctomycetota bacterium
CCATGGGGGAAGTCACCCGGCTGGCGGGGGTGTTTCTCTCGGCGGAGGAAAAACGGCTGCTGGCCAGCAGCGGCCTCGATACCTTGACGGTTATCGCCGAGCAAAAGCGGGCCATCGAGGAACAGATGGCGGCCCAAACCCGGCTGCTGGAAGCGATTGAAAACCGGCTGGTGAAAATCTCCCAATACCCGGAAACCGCCGGCAACCCCACGGGCGCCAGCATGGCCGTGACGCAGCTGCCGGTGGATGGTTCCAGCGCGATGCGGCAGGCTGCGTTCGGCGAGTATCTTTTGGGGTGTATGGATTTCGTGGCGGCACGAATGCGGTGGTACAAGGCGGTGGTGGATAATGTGCCGTTCCCGGTGCAGATCGTGGACAACCGGCTGCGCTGGATATACATGAACAAACCCTCCCTGGACGCCATGGGCTGCAGCGATTTGTCCGAAGTGGTAGGCCAACCCTGCACCGGCTCATACAACCTGTGCGGCAGTGATTCCTGCGTGCAGCGGCTTCTCGCCCGCGGCATTGCCGATTTCGAGGCCGTCCATTGTCGGAACGGTCGGGTGTACAAAGGCCGGGCGACGTTTTTCAACGACGAAGACGGCCGCCGGTTGGGCCACATCCAGATCATGCAGGATGTTACCGACATGAAGGAAAAGGAAAGGGAGCTGGCCCTGGCCCGGGATGCGGCCGAGGAAAGCGCCAGGGCAAAAAGTGAGTTTCTCGCCAACATGAGCCATGAAGTCCGGACGCCGATGAACGCGATACTCGGTCTCAGCCACCTCACCCTCCAGACCGAACTCACCGAACAACAGGTCGAATTCGTGCACCGCATCGAGACCGCCGCCCAGTCCCTCCTCCGCATCATCAATGATATTCTCGACTTTTCCAAGATCGAGGCCGGCAAGCTGGATCTGGAACACATCGACTTCCAGATGGAGGATGTGCTGAAAAATACGGTGGGACTGCTGGCCGAAAACGCCCATGCCAAGGGGCTGGAGTTCATCATCGACGTGGCTCCCAATACGCCGGACAACCTCATTGGCGATCCGTCCCGGCTTTCCCAGGTTTTGACCAACCTGGTGTCCAACGCCGTGAAATTCACCGAGGTGGGCGAGGTGACCGTCAGCATCCGCTGCGCCCGACGCGAAGGGGACGAGGTGGTGATGGCCTTCATGGTCAAGGATACAGGTATCGGCCTGACCAAGGACCAGTCCGACCGGCTCTTTTCCGCGTTCACCCAGGCCGATAGTTCCATCACCCGAAAGTACGGCGGTACCGGTCTCGGGCTGGCGATCTCCCGGCAATTGGTGGAGCTTATGGGCGGGACCATCTGGTGCGACAGCGTCTATGGCCAGGGGAGCGCGTTTGGCTTCACGGCCCGGTTTGGCCTGCACCAGACAAAACGTCCCCTGGGTCGCCGGGAGGATTTCGCCGGCATGCGGGCCTTGGTCGTGGATGATAACCCCACGGCCCTCGGGGTGATTCGGAAGTGGCTGCAAAGCACGGGCTTCTCGGTCATCACCGCCGAATCCGGACTCCCAGCCGGAGACATAGTCACCACCCTGGCGCCGGCGACCAAACTGGATCTGATCATGGTGGACTGGAAGATGCCCGGGCTGGATGGCGTGGAGACGGGACGCCGGCTCCTACGGCTGTTTCCGCCCGGGGTGCGGCCGGTCATAATCATGATGTCTTCCCATTCCGGCGAGGATTTTCGGAAGGCGGCGGCCGATCTCGGCGTGGATGGTGTGCTGGCCAAACCGATTTCCTCGTCCGCCCTGTTTAACGCGGTGTTGGGCGCCTTTGGCCGGTCCACCACGGTCCGATCCAACGATACCAGAAAAGTGACGCGGGACCTGGCAAACGATATCGTCGGTTCCCGGATCCTTCTGGTGGAAGACAATGACGTGAACCAACTGGTCGCCAGCCGGATTCTCCGGAACGCCGGCCTGGAGGTGGACATCGCCAGGAACGGCCGCGAAGCCCTGGAGGCGGTCGGCCGCAAAGCGTACCATCTGGTCCTCATGGATATCCAGATGCCGGAAATGGACGGCATGACAGCCACCGCCGCCATCAGGAGGATGCCGGGCAAGGAAAACCTGCCCATCGTCGCCATGACCGCCCACGCCATGCAGGGGGATCGCGAACAGAGCCTCGGTGCCGGCATGAACGACCATATATCAAAACCCATCGATATCAAGGAGCTATTCTCGACCCTAACCAAATGGATCACGGCCCACGACGGTGAGGAACCGTCAACGTAAGCGGGCGATCCGGGGTCGGATCGCCCGCTGTAGGTGCGGTGATTTTTTCAGGTTACTGCCTGTCAGGCGGGGTATGCATGGCGGAAGCTGGCCACCATGGTCCCGGCTGCCATGGCCAGGTTGACCGTATCGGAGAAGGAGATGATCAGGGAATAGCCGCGCTGGTACTTTTGCGCCGCGTCCTCCCAGCTGCCGGCGACCGTGCCCAGAATTTTACCGGCGGCCAGGACCTTTTTCTCGATGCCGGCTATCACTTCCTGGACCTCCGGCGCCCCGGGGTTGGCGAAATGCCCCATGCTGGTGGAAAGGTCCATGGGGCCGATAAAGACGCCGTCCAGCCGGTCCACGGTGAGGATGGCATCGAGGTTTTCCACCGCCTTGGGGGTTTCCACCTGGGTGAAAATGAATATCTCCTCATTGGCCTTGCTGAAATATTCCTTGGAATTGACGCCGAAATGGCCAGCGCGGGGGCTGCCGGCAATGCCGCGGATGCCGGCGGTGGGATATTGGGCGGCCCGGCAGGCGTATTCCACCTCCTCCTTGGTATTGACGTAGGGCACGATCAACCCGTAAGCGCCGGCGTCGAGAATACGTTTGATAATGACCATGTCGTTCCACGGAGCGCGCACGAAGGGCACCGTGGGTTGGCCCTGCATGGCCTGGATCTGCTGCATGAGGCACATGATGTCACCGGGTCCGTGTTCCATGTCGATGATACCGACGTCAAACCCGGCCCGGGCGACGATCTCGGCGGTCACGGTGCTGCCCGCCTGCAGCCAGGCGGCCGATACCTTCTTGCCTTCGCGCATGGCTTTTTTCGCCGGGTTGAAATTTTCGCAGTTCATTCCTCTCTCCTTTTTTCCAGGGTCTGGCCCGTATGGGCGTGTACCAAGCCGTGTATGACACCCTGCCGGGTTTCGGCAAGGTGGGCCCGCATGGCCCGTTCGCTCTCGTCCGGATCCCGGTGGCACAGGGCGGTGACGATGGCGAGATGGGCGGAACGGGAATTCTCCTCGATGGCGACCTGCCGCCGGGTGATGTTCCGGGTGAGGGCAGTCATGTTTTTCAGCGTGCCGTAAAAATCGGTCAGGATGGCGTTGTTGGCCGCGTCG
>JAJBSZ010000167.1 GCA_020861125.1 Planctomycetota bacterium
CCACCGCCCCCACCTCCGCCGCCGCGGCACGGCAGATAGACCGCTGGAAGGTTTGGAGGACAAAGATAATATGCCGTCGGCGCGTGCCGACGGCATATTGTTGGGTGGTCGTGGTGGTCTTGGTTGTCGCCCGGTTCGGTGGCCGGCGTCGGGGTCCGGACCTCCCGGCGGTCAGGCCTGCGTATCCAGGGCCGAAGCCGTCTGCGCCGCCTGGGTCTCCCCGTTGGCGCCGTAGGTGCCGCTGCTGACGGTCACGCTCTTGTGGCTGTAGTTGACTTCAAACGAGAGGGCGAACTGTTCGAGGGCGGCGTAGATACCGTCCTCCTGTTTTTGCCCGTTCAGCCCGTTCTTGACGAAGTCCTCGATACCCTGAAACACCAGTTCGTGGGTCTTGTCAATGCCGTCCATCACCGACTTGGGAACGGCACCCAACTGGCCGAGAGCCTGATCGAAGCCCTTCTGGATGGCGTTGCGCATCAGTTCGGCGAATTCTTCCCGCGCTTCCTCGGTGTCACCGTATTTTTTGTAGGCGTCCGACAGCGGGAAAAAGGCGGTGGCAAAATCGAGAATGCGATCCGCCGTCCGTTCGGGAGAAAAATAATCCTTGAGGCCGGACATGATGTCGTTGGGTGTGGCGGCTTTGGCCTGGCCGCCGCCGATGCCGCGCAGGTTGTTGACCAACGAATCGAGGTCGGTGCTCGAACCGATGAGCTCGGCGATGGAGGCGCCGCTCTGGCCGCCGGAGGCAGCCTTGACGTAGGCTATGTCCAGTTTGAGGTTGACGGTGGTTTCCTGATACTCGTAAATACCGGCTTCGTTGGCGACATAGTTGATACAGGTATAGTTCAATTCATACTGGGCGCTGATAAAGCCGGCGCTGGCGGAATCCATGCGCTGGAACGCTTCCATCAGGCCGGTCTTGAATTCGTTGAACAGCGGGAGGTCGTTCAGGAAGTCGGTAAATCCGTCCATGTTTTGGAGTACGGCCGGGTCGTCGGAGGTGACCACCTGGGTGGTGGTGGCCTGGGTGGTGCTGGAGGCGCGGTTGGGCCATTTTTCCGCTTCCTCGGCGTTGATCTTTTCCAGAATCGCCGCCAGATCCTGGCGCCGTTTTTCTTCCGGAGAAAGGGTGTCGGTGGCGGTCTGGGCGCCGGAGGAAGTGGCGGCGTCTTCCGTCTCCTCCTCTTCCGGATCCACCCGGCCAAGGATCACGTCATGCTTGTCCTTGAGCCGTTGAATGGCGGTGGCGGCGCGTCCACCCTCGTTTTGGGTACCGCGGTTGAAATACCGGCTGAGTTGGTTGCTGACGTCGTTTCCGATCATGACAGGCCATCCTTCGAGAAGTCGTCCGAGAGAAATCCGCCGCTCCGGCGGTCGCGAACGGGGTCATCCATACTATCGACCCTTTGTCGCCGCCCCTGTTCACCTTGGTATTAGCGGACATTGTCCGGCTGACTTAAGGGAAAGGGCGGGAAATTTTCCCGGTCTGCCGGCAAAACCGGCGACCGAATCGGACAGCCGTCGTGACTAGCACCGAACAGTTCGAGGAAATTATGGTTGGACAGGATGTCGGCGTGGGAACGGGAGAAGCCGGCTACTGCGGCATCATTTCCGCTTCCGCGAAGCTGTAGTATCCGGCCTCGCATACGATAACGTGATCGACGAAGCGCAAGCCGAGGATATCGCAGGCAGCGCGCACCCGTCGGGTATACTCCAGATCGTCCACCGAAGGGTTGAGGTCGTTGCCGGGATGGTTGTGCACCAGGGCGACGCTGGCGGCATATTCGCGTATTGCCGGCCGGAGGAGATCCACCACCGCCACCGTCATCAGGGTCGGCGAATCCCCACAATACCAGGCATCGCGCAGCACATTGTTCTGCGAATCCATCATCACCAGCACTGCCGCTTCGAACCGCTGGTCGCGCAGCTCGGACCAGTACCGATCGTGAATATCCTGGGCGCAGGTGATGCGCAGGACCTCGCCCCGCTGCTCCGCCTGCAACCGGGCGTAGAGGGCGGAAAACGAGGCCAGCCGCAGGGCCTGGCCTTCGGACATGTCGCGGACGCTCAGAAACTCCAGGCCGTCGGCCCGGAACATGGCGCGCAAGCGGCCGTACCGGGCCAAAAGGGTCGCCACCACCGGCTCCTTGCCGGTGGCCTTTTCGCCGAAAAGCACCACCGCCAATAATTCGGCATCGGAAAGGGAGAGGTCATTGCCGCGCATCAGCCGTTCGGCCGGCGGCAACCGCGCGAGCTCGGGACGACGGGGCGAATTGTAGGTATCGCACATCCTGGTCAGGTGACAGCGCTGGCATTGCGGTGTGGCACCACACACGGGCTTCACTCCCGTGGCGTCGTCACCGGCGGCGAGGAGGGTGAAGAGATGGTTGACATACTCGAGGGGACGGTTGACCGCTTCGCCCAGCGATTGCACCATCTGGACATAATACGCATTGGCGTCGTCCTGGGGAGCGAGGTGGCCGAGACGGCGCAGGAACCGGGTGATGGCGGGAAGCGATTCGATGGGTTTATCGCCATCGCCTGTTTTCCGCAGATCCGACAACCGCGCGGCCAACGCGTCGCGACCGCAGGAATGTTCCAGCGTTTCCACCAATCGGGCATGCAAGACCACCCAATCCCAGCCTGAAGAAGCCGGTTTGTTCGCGTTGTCAGCCGGTTTCGTATCCATTCCCTCACCTTGTCGTACAGAAAACGGTCGGCCGCGACGGCAGGCAGCCGCCAGTCTCGACCCCGGCTCCTTACATGTTCTCGATCAGAGCCGTCCCGAATTCGGAACAGGAGAGTTTTCTGGCCCCCGGCATCAGCCGATGGAAGTCGTAGGTAACGCGTTTCTGGGCGATGGTTTTCTCCATCGCCTGGAGAATCAGGTCAGCCGCCTCGCGCCAGCCGAGATAACGGAACATCATTTCGCCCGAGAGGATCACGGACGAGGGGTTGACCATGTCCTTGCCGGCGTATTTGGGCGCGGTGCCGTGGGTGGCTTCGAATATGCCGTGACCGGTGACGTAATTGATATTGCCGCCGGGGGCGATACCGATGCCGCCCACCTGGGCCGCCAGGGCGTCGGAGATATAGTCGCCGTTGAGGTTGAGGGTGGCGACTACGTCGTACTCGGCCGGACGGGTCAGGATCTGCTGGAGGAAGGCGTCGGCAATGACGTCCTTGACGACAATGGTGCCGTGGGGGGCCGCTATCTCCTGCCAGGGACCGCCGTCGATCTCCTTGCCGCCAAACTCGGTGGCTGCCACCTCGTAGCCCCAATCCCGGAACGCCCCCTCGGTGCACTTCATGTGGTTGCCGTTGTGGGCCAGGGTGACGGAGGAGCGGCGGTGGGCGATGGCGTACTGGAT
>JAJBSZ010000371.1 GCA_020861125.1 Planctomycetota bacterium
GGTTGTAGGCCTCGTTCGAGTTGCGGACGGCGCGGTTCAGGCCGGAGATCTGCGAGCGCAGCTGTTCCGAAATAACCAGGCCGGACGGGTCGTCGGCGCCGATGTTGATGCGGTAGCCGCTGGACAGCTTCTCGATGCTCGAGGTCATGCCGTTGTTGGAGGCGGAGAGACTGTTGTGGGCCTTCATGGCCGCGATGTTGTTGCGAATTACCATACTCATTGCTTCGATCTCCTTACCGTTATGGGTTGAACGATCCCGAGTCGCGGACCGTTGCCGCCAGTCGCTTCATCCGTGAATCCCTGAGTGCGTCTCCCCGCTGTACCGCGACTGTGTCATGTTTTCTGCAGTATGATTGGTTACCGGACCATGCTCAGCAGTTCCTGCAGCATGTTGTCGGCGGTGGAAATGATCCGCGAGTTGGCCTGATAGCCGCGTTCGATCATGATCATCTTGGTGAACTCCTCCGACAGGTCGACGTTGGAGGTTTCGAGGTTGTACTGGCTGATCGCCCCCCTGCCCCCGGTTTCGGCATAGCCGTAGAGAGCTTCACCGGAAGCGGGCGAGGTGTAGTAGAGGTTATCGCCGGTGGCCACCAGGCCGTGCAGGTTGGTGACCGTGGCCAGAACCAGCCGCCCCAGCGGCACCACGCTGCCGGTGGAATAGACGCCGTTGATGGTGCCGTCGGCGCTGATTTCGAAGGTCTCCAGGGTGCCCGGAGCCGAACCGTTCTGGCTGGCCATGGACAGGTCGTTTTCCAGGGCGGAATAGGTGAGTTTGCTGAAGTCCAAATCCTGGGTCAGCGAGGCGCTCAGGCCGTTGATGATGCTGACGTGGATCGGGTTGTCCACCCCCTGGTTGACCAGGTTAATGGTGATGCCGCCGGTCTCGGAGTAGTCCGACCCGTAGACAAAGTTACCGTTGGTGTCGAAGCGGAACAGGCCGGTGCCGACGTTGAGGCTGGAGATCAGGTTGCCGTCGTCGTCCGACTGCCACAGGAAATCGGTATCGTCCTCGCTGTCGGCGTACCAGCGCCAGGTGGAGAAGTTGGAATCCTCGTAGACCAGGGCCAGGCGCAGGGTGGCGACCTTGGGGTTGCCGAGGGAATCGTAGAAGGTGACGGTGGCGGTGGCCGATCCGCCCTCGGGTGCGGAATACTCCGTCTCGCCGGTGAACACCGAGGTCAGGTTGGTGTTGTTGTAGGAAATATGAATGTTGGACAGCGCGTTTTCGGCGCCGAGGTTGGAGACGAAAGAAACATTGAAGCTGTCCCGGACGACGGTGGTGTACTCGCCGGTGTAGGGGTCGTAGCGCTTGTATTCCTGCTGCGACACGCCGTAGCGGGTGTAGGCGCCGGCGGTTTCCAGCGGCGAATCATACGGGTCGGTGCCGCCGTTTTCGATGCTGATGTTGGGGCCCACGTCCACCAGACCCATGGCGCCGGTGTTGGAGGTGTTGGTGTTGGCCTGCGACTTGGCCATGGTGTAATTGGTGAGGGCGTCCTCATAGGCCTGGAACTGTTCGGCCGTCATGGTGTCCGGGTTGCCGTCAGGATAGGCGTCGGAGACCACGGCGCCAAACATCGCCGGCGTGATCATGGCGCAGGCGGAAGCGGTGCTGTCCACATCGCCAGCCAAGAACACCAGGAAGTGCTCCAGCGTATAGGACAGCTCCACATCCACCTTCTGCTGGATGCCGAAGGGAGAAGAGGTCGGACGGTTGTAGGTGAAGTCGGCGGAGATCCGGCTGCTGCCCTTATCGAAGCTGATGGTCACGGTGTCGCCGTTGGAGATGCCGGAGAACATCGGTGTCCAGGAGTTGCCCTGGTAGACCAGGAGATGTTCCAGCGGGGTGTCCAGGGTAGCGGGATAGGTCTCGCCCGGCTGGGGCGCGGTGGTAATACCCGTCACGGCTATGCCGTCACCCTGGAAGCCGTTGGGCCAGCCGCAGTCGGAGGTGGCCATCTGGGCGTTGGTCATCTGGAAGGCGGCTTCGAAGTCGCCGCCGTTGGCTTCGTAGAACCATGGCGGGAAGGTGTAGTCGTTCTGGATGTTGATAAGAACGCCGTTGTACTCGTAATTCCCCATGGGCAGATAGGCCGGCACCTCGATGCCGAAGGAGCCCGACGTCTGGACGTTGCCGCCATTGATGGTGGTGATTTCCTCGGTCAGGGGAATGCGGCCGGAGGCCAGGAGCGCGGCGGCATCGAGCGGCTGCGGCGGGGTGCCGCCGTCGTCATCGTATTCGATCTCGCCGGTGATGGTATTGTAGGACCAGTAAGAATAGGCCGGGGTCACACCGCCGGAGATGATGCTGATGTCCGCCGGCAGGGAACTGACGTCGACGCCATTGGCGATCGCCTCGTCCAGCATTTCCTGGGAGATGAAGTAGGTGGTTTTTTCCAAGGCGCTCCAGGTGGTGTCGGTGCTGTTGTAATTCTTCGACATCCAGGCCTGGAGGTTGCTGACGGTGGGGGCGGTGGAGCCGAACAACTGCAGCCCCGACGCCACCGACTGGGTGGAGTTGAGGTTGCCGGCAAAGGAGATCTGCGAGGTTTTCGACATGCCGCCGGTGGAGTTCAGCGGGATGGTGATGTTTTCCAGCCGGCTGTCCTGGGGAATGTAAAACGACCCGTCGGAACTCCGCACCGCTACCGTGCCCTGGACGTAGAGGCCGCCGCTGGCCATAAGATAGCCGTCGTCACTGACGTAAAAGGAACCGTCCCGGGTCAGGGCGTAGCCGCTGCCGGTGGAAAGGACGAAGAAACCGTTGCCGTAAATGGCCAGGTCGGTGGCGGAACCGGTGTATTCCAGCGTGCCCTGGTTGAACACCTTGGAGATGGAACCGGTCTGGGTGCCCATGCCGATGCCAAGCGGGTTGATGGAGCCGCGATCACCGCTCGCTGACATGCCGCCGCGCAGGGACTGTTCCAACAGGGTCGAAAACTGGTAGACCCCCTTTTTGAAACCGACCGTATTGACGTTGGCCAGATTGTTACCGATATTGTCCAGCGCCTTCTGGTGCGCAATCAGGCCGCTGACACCGGTGGCGAGTGCTTGGCTGAGACCCATGCGTAACTCCTTCTATCTGTGATGTGCGTTATTTTCCGGGAAAAACGTGCTGGATATTGGGCCCCTACCCCTCGTCGCCGTCGCCGGCCGGAGGCACCTCGCCGGTATCGCCGACGCCGTCATCATCGCCATCCCCGACATCGCCGACGCCTCCGACCCCGCCGGTGTCTCCGTCGTCACCGGTATCGCCGGTGTCGCCGGTATCCTCGGATTCCGGCGGGTCGGCGAGTTCAAGCAAGGCGTCGAAATACAGGTACCGGCCATCCTCGAGCAGGAGAACGATGCCGTCCTCCCATTC
>JAJBSZ010000037.1 GCA_020861125.1 Planctomycetota bacterium
GGATAGTATCGCGCACGCTTCAGCGGGAAATACCTGTCCAGCAGTCGGGTCAGCTGTTTTCTTCGAGTGGGATTGTGGATGTAAATGGGAATCGACTGGAAGTCGGTTGCCGCCGCCGCCTCGATCTCCTCGTCCAGCGACAGACCGAGAAGCCGGCTTCGCGCCAGGAAGCGCAGGATCATGTCGTCCCACACCCGTTTATTGCCCCAGTAATGGCCGATGATGTTGCCGATATCGCGAATCGACCCGCACGAAGGAAAAGGCCAGCTCCTCGGCGCTGTAAAAGCCGGTCGCGGCGTAGAGTTCATCATTCAGACGGAGAATCCGGGCGGCAATCTCCCGGGCGTTGGCGGCGGGCAGGCCGACCGCACCCGAATTGTACCACCGGGAATGCTCGTCCACGGTAAAGCCGGCGAACGTCTTGCCCCTGATGAGCGCCCATACCGCACGGTTGGACCGGGAAACCGCCTCGGACAGCAGCCCGCAGAAATCAAACATGCAGGGAATACCCTGCTCGAGGGATTCGCCCACCGGCCCGAGCGGCAGAGAACGGAATGTGTCGCAGTCGAGGAACAGGACTTCCTGGCCGGGATACAGGGCCACCAATGTCTCGACGCAGCGTATTTTGCCGCGAAAACAGGAGGGACGCGCCGCATTGCGGAGGCTGGGTGACGCGGGCGGAACCACCGTCCCGGTCCAGTCCGCCATTTCCTCGGCGGTCACGGGGACCAAACGTATTCTATCCCGCACCCGGGCATAGAACTCGGGCCTTTCCGTGAAAACACAGATTTCCGCCACCGCCGGGTCCGGCAGGAAGGTAAGGATGGAAAAAAGGTTTTCGGCATACACCTCCACCCGATCGCCCCACGTGACGTAACCGACAATCATCCCTCTCCCCTTCACAACTCCCGCAACCAGCAACCGAAGTGAACCGACTCCATCTCGTTTTCCCAGTGTACAGTTCCCGCCACCTTCTGTCCAACGGAGACCAGGGTGGTGGCCCGAGGCACCCGGGGCTGATCATCCCCTCCCCATATAAAAACCGAGGCTCCGGCCATTCTGCCGGAGCCTCGGTCGCCACAGGGTACTTCAGTGAAGGGGTCGGTGGGTTACTGCTTTTCGTCGTCGACCACGGTGTAGTCGGCATCCACCACACCGTCATCGCCACGCCGCGCGTCGCCCGCCTGACCGGCACCGGCCGGCGGCGGTTCGGCATCGGCCGCACCCGCCTGCTGCTGCTGGACCCGTTCGTACATCTTCTGGGCCATGGTGTGGGAGGCTTCCTCGACCTCTTTCAGGGCGGCCTCGATCTCGGCGACGTTCTGCGAGTCCT
Source organism: Planctomycetota bacterium (assembly GCA_020861125.1). The sequence goes on from JAJBSZ010000037.1 coordinate 1,334, forward strand.
TGACCGCTTCCAGCTTCTTGATGGATTCTTCGATTTTCTCCTTGTCGGCGGCATCGAGGCTGTCGCCGTTTTCCTTGAGCATCTTGTTGATCTGGTAGATCTGCTGTTCCGCCTGGTTATGGGCGGTGACCAGCTTTTCTTTCTCTTCATCTTCCTGGGCGTGGTCGGCCGCGTCCTTCACCATCTGTTTGATCTCCTCTTCGGACAGACCGGAGGCGGACTTGATGGTGATGGACTGTTCCTTCTTCGTGGCCTTGTCGCGGGCGGAAACGGAGAGGATGCCATTGTTGTCGATGGAGAAGGTCACCTCCACCTGCGGCACGCCGCGGGGCGCCGGCGGAATGCCGTCCAACTGGAACTTGCCCAGGGTCCGGTTGCCGCTGGCGAGCTTCCGCTCTCCCTGCAGGACATGGATATCCACGGCCGGCTGGTTGTCGGCGGCGGTGGAGAAGGTCTCCGACTTCGACACCGGAATGGTGGTGTTCCGGGGGATGAGCGGGGTCATCACGCCGCCCAAGGTTTCGATACCCAGGGTGAGCGGGGTAACATCCAGCAGGAGGACGTCACGCACCTCGCCGGCGATGACGCCGCCCTGGATGGCCGCACCGATGGCCACCACCTCGTCCGGATTGACGCCCTTGTGGGGTTCGCGGCCGAAGATCTCCTTGCAGATGGCCTGCACGGCGGGCATGCGGGTAGAGCCGCCCACCAGCACCACCTCGTCGATATCCTTGTTGGTCAGGCCGGCATCCTTGAGGCACTGGGTGCAGGGCTGACGGCACCGCTCAATCAGCGGATCCACCAGTTCCTCGAGCTTGGCCCGTTTCAGGTTGAGCTGCAGGTGCTTGGGCCCGGAGGCGTCGGCGGTGATGTAGGGGATGTTGATGTCGGTGGACGTGGCGGTGGACAGTTCGCACTTGGCCTTTTCCGCCGCTTCCTTGAGGCGCTGCAGAGCCATCTTGTCGTTCCGGAGATCGATCCCCTGCTCCTTCTTGAACTCCTCGCAGATCCAGTTGATGATCGCTTCGTCGAAGTCGTCGCCGCCCAGGTGGGTGTCGCCGTTGGTGGCCAACACTTCGAACACCCCGTCGCCCACATCCAGGATGGAGATGTCAAAGGTGCCGCCGCCCAGGTCGAACACGGCGATCTTCTCGTTCTTTTTCTTCTCCAGGCCGTAGGCCAGGGCCGCCGCCGTCGGCTCGTTGACGATACGCTTGACCTCGAGGCCGGCGATGCGGCCGGCGTCCTTGGTGGCCTGGCGTTGGGCGTCGTTGAAATAGGCCGGGACGGTGATAACCGCCTCTTTGACCGATTCGCCCAAGTAATCCTCGGCGCACTGCTTGAGGTACTGGAGGATCATGGCGCTGATCTCCGGCGGAGTATATTCCTTGCCGAAGGCCTCCACCTTGACCAGTTCATCCGGCCCGCCCACCACCTTGTACGGCACCATCTTCTCCTCGGCGCCGACTTCGGAATGACGGCGGCCCATGAAACGCTTGATGGAATAGATGGTGTTCTGCGGGTTGGTGACCGCCTGGCGCTTGGCCAACTGACCGACCAACCGGCCGTCAGGGGTAAACGCGACGACGGAGGGAGTGGTCCGGGCGCCCTCCTTGTTGGGGATGATTTTAGGTTCGCCACCTTCCATGACCGCGACGCAGGAATTGGTGGTACCCAAGTCGATACCGATTATTTTACCCATGGTAAACTCCCATTCGAATACAAATCACACGGTCTCATGAAAACATGTAAAGTATGACAGAATGCCGTCTCGGGCGACCTCGCCCGGCAGCTACACAATAGCATGCAATTGCAATGCCAAACATCTCGCCACAGGCTCAGGCCACGCTAATCCCAACGAGAGAAAGAGGTAACGGTACGGCAGCGCCCGGGCCGAAAAGGCGGTGTCCCGGCCCGCGCCAGTGGTGTTTTGTCAAAATGACAGCCTCCCTTTGACGAATGACAATTACAACCTCTTTCGGAAATTGTTCTGGCGCGCCTGTTCGGATTTGCGTAGGCTAAGGGCGGC
>JAJBSZ010000152.1 GCA_020861125.1 Planctomycetota bacterium
CGTCCTGATGCACCAGTTCCACCGCCCCGGCGGCACCATTGAGGTCCAGGTTGACCGCCGCCGCCGCCAGCGCCGCCTCGTCCAGATCCACAGCCACCACCCGTTCCGCGCCGCCTTTCCAGGCGGCCAGGGAGAACCCGCCGGTATAGCAGCACAGGTCAAGCACCTTGCGGCCCCGCGCCAGAGAGGCCGCCCGGGCCCGGTTGTCCCGCTGATCCAGAAAAAAACCCGTTTTGTGGCCGGTGCGGAAATCGACGCGGTAGCGGATGCCGTTTTCCACGATATCGGTGTGATCCGGCGGAGGCAGCCGTTGTTCCAGCCGTTGGAAGCTCACCCCTTCCTTGGCGGCGGCCCGGGCGTCCGCCCGCACCGCCGGCCGGCAGCCGGGATAGAGGTCGCCCAGCACCGCCGCCAGCAAATCCGCCAGATACAGCCAGCCGGCGACGTAGGGTTCTATAAGGAGGACATCGCCAAACTTGTCGATGACCAATCCCGGCAGACCGTCCGCCTCGGCATGGGCCAGGCGGTAGCAGTCGCCGATGGCCGGCAAATCCAGGGTCTGCTCCCGCAGGGCCTTGGCGGCCGCGAGGCGGCGGCGGAGAAACGTTTCGTCCACGTCCTCCCGGGGGTCTTCGGTCAGGAGGCGCACGGCAACGGTGTTGTCCGGATGGTAAAAGGCGCGGCCGACAAAGGCGCCGCCCTTGTCCCGCACCTCCACCAGGGAACCGGGCGCCAGATCGATGCCGCGCGGCGCCCGCACCATTTTCCGAAAAATCCAGGGATGCCGCGAATTGCGCGGTGTTTTGAGGGTAACAACCGGCAGGAGCATACAGTCACTTTCCAGGGCAGCCACGGCGCGGGCCAGGCAGCAAAGAACAATCGCCGGCCCCGGCCGGGCCGCGGCGGCGGCGGAAGCGGCCGGAACCGCGGCAATTATAGGCGAGCGCTGCCGGCGGTGCAAGCTCCGGGGGGCGGCCAGTCCTGAAGCTTGACAGGACAGGCCCGTGGCGATACCGTGAACAGAAATCCTCCGCCGCTCGGGGAGGCGGTTGACCAAAACGACGGGGAACGCAGATGGAAGACGCGGTACGCAAAGCCCAGGTGCTCACCGAGGCGCTGCCCTACATCAGGGAATTCAAAAACCGGATCATCGTCATCAAGTTGGGCGGATCGGCCCAGGACGATCCGGAGATTCTCAAACACATCTTCGTGGACTGCCAGATCATGCTGGCGGTGGGGATGCGGCCGGTCGTGGTCTACGGCGGCGGCAAGAAGATCTCCGGCGCCATGAAGGCGACGGGCCGGTCGGCCCGGTTCATCCATGGCCAGCGGGTCACCGATGCCGCCACCATGGCCATCGTCGCCCGGGTGCTGGCTGACGACGTCGGCGGCGAGCTCCTCGGCTTGCTCCGGGAGACGGGAGGGGAAGGTTTTCTTCTGAACGGCCGCGACCACCAGTTCCTCCGCGCCATCAAAAAAACACTGCCCGGTCAGCCCGACGCCGATCTCGGCTTCGTCGGCGAGCCGGTGGCCATCGATGCCACCCCGGTGCACCGGGCCTTCGAAAGGATGTACTGGCCGGATGGCCAGGAGAGGATCCCGCTGATCGCCCCGGTGGCCTGCGGCTGCGGCCGGGAGTCGGATTTGCTCTACAATGTCAACGGCGATACCGCCGCCGCCCTGATCGCCCGGGACCTGCACGCCGAGAAATTGGTGTTTATCTCGGATATTTCCGGCATCTATCGCGACAAAAACGACGCCGGCAGCATTTTTTCCCATTTGGATCGTGGCGAAGTGAATGAACTGGTCAATAATGGCGTCATCGTCGGAGGGATGATTCCCAAAGTGGAAGCCTGTCTCTTCGCGTTGGAGGGCGGGGTGAAAAAGGCACACATCGTGGCGGGAAGCCAACCGCATGCGTTGCTGCTGGAAATTTTCACCCGGTCCGGCGTCGGAACCGAGATCGTTCTGGAGAAGCTCCCATGACTGTCGGCACCCATTCCCACCCGGCGCCCCTGCCGACCCGACGACGACGGGCGCTCTTTCCGGCGCCGTCCCGGTGACGGTGAGGGGTACCGCCAACGCTTAGTTCGCCAACAGAAAGGCGCAGCATGAACTTTTCCGAGATCCAGCAGCAGTTCGATTCCTTTGTCATCGCCAATTACAACCGCTTCCCCATCTGTGTCGTCCGGGGGCAGGGCAGCACCGTCTGGGACAGCGAGGGCCGGGAATACCTCGACCTGTTTCCCGGCTGGGGCGTGGGTGGTCTGGGTCACTGCCATCCGGCTGTGGCCGAAGCCCTGTGCCGGCAGGCGCAAAAGCTCATCCACGTCGCCAACCATTATTATAATGAAGAACAGGGCGAATTCGCGGAGATCCTGTCCACCCGGGCCGGAGGCCGCAAGGTGTTCTTCTGCAATTCCGGCGCCGAGGCCAACGAGGCGGTGATCAAACTCGCCCGCCTGGCCCGGCAGCCCAAATACAAGATTATCACCATGGCGCACTCGTTCCACGGCCGGACCTTCGGCGCCATCAGCGCCACCGGTCAGGCGGAATACCAGAAGGGTTTTGCCCCCATCGTGCCGGGCTTTTCCTACGCCCGCATGAACGATCTGGCGGCGGTGGCCGAACTGGTGGACGCGGATACCTGCGCCATCATGGTCGAACCGGTTCAAGGCGAGGCTGGCGTCGTGCCCGCCACGCCGGAATTTCTCCAGGGCCTGCGCCGTTTGGCGGACGAGAAAAACCTGCTGCTCATTTTCGACGAGGTCCAAACCGCCCCCTGCCGGCTGGGCCAGTGGTTCGGTTACCAGCACTACGGCGTCGAACCGGACATCATTGCCACCGCCAAGGCCATCGCCGGCGGCGTGCCCATGGCCGCAATCCTGGCGACGGCGGAAGTCGCTTCCGCTCTCAAACCGGGAACCCATGCCTCCACCTTCGGCGGGCATTCCCTCGGTTGCGCCGCCGGCATCGCCGCCTTCAAGGCGATGGAGGAGGAAAAGGTGATGGAGAACGTCGCGACGCTGGGTGCCTGGCTCGACGAGCGGCTGGCCGGCATTGCCGGCCCGGGGAGCGGGATCAAGCAAATCCGGCGAGCCGGCTTCATGATCGGCATCGAGCTGGAATTTCCTGGGGCTGACGTGGTGGCGGATTGCCGCAACCATGGCCTCCTCATCAACTGCACCCACGGTACGGTGCTGCGGCTCCTCCCGGCCCTGAACATCACCCGCGAGGAGCTGGACCGGGGCGTCGGCATCATGGCTGACAGCCTCGACCGGGCGGCGCGGCGCACGGGCAGCGTGCGCATCCTGCCGGACCGGCGCTGACCATACTGCCGGGCGTTCCCAGCCCGCCCC
>JAJBSZ010000058.1 GCA_020861125.1 Planctomycetota bacterium
GTTCCCAGGGCATCGGGCATGATGATATAGTATTTCGACGCGTCCAGGACCTGCCCGTCGCAGAAGAACTCGCCGGCGAAGCGGGCGGCAGCCATGGCGGCGCCGGAACCGGCGGTACCGTGCAGGACGAGAACCGGAATGCCCGACGGATCGCCCATGGTGCGGTAGTGCACCCGGAGCTCGGGCATCACCTCCCCCGTATGGAAGGTAAAATCCTTGAGCACGAAGTCCCCTTCCGTCACCGCCGGAAGGGTGGCGGCGGCGGCGGACAACGACCACCACACCACCGCAGCCAGAACCACTGCCAATCTCGAACGCATGCTGTTTCCTCCTCTATTCCAGGCAGGCCGGCGTTCCCGGCCTCGCCCGGATTGGACGCAGCCTGCCATTCGTGATGAGAGTTATGCGAATACTACGATGGGAAAAGAGCTTGTTTTATTTCCGAGCGCGGATCGTCGTCGCAGACGAGGTCCGACGACGTGATGCGGTATGAACCGCCCCCCTACAGGAATTCCGTATACACACCCATCTCATGTAACGCCCGGTAGAGGACGCCACGGCTGCGGGCCAGCCGATCGTAGACTTCGGTCTCACCGGCGTCGGGCTGGATGGTCACGTGGGAGGCGCAGGACATGGCGTCGAAGGCGGCCTCCAGACTCCGGTGCAGGCCGAGGGCGGGCGCGGCCACCATGCAGGCGCCGAGGGAAGACGCCTCGCTGTTGTCGTAGCGGATCACCTGGCGGTTGTAGGCGCTGGCCTGCACCTGACAGAACAGGTCACTGCGGACCATGCCGCCGGCCACACTCACCGCCACGATGGGCGTGGTGAGTTTCTGGATCATGGCCATGTTTTCCCGGATTTCCAGGGCAATACCGTCCAGAATGGATCGCATCATGTCGGCCCGGGTGGCCTTGAGGGAAAGGTTGAAAAATAGTCCCTTGGCGGCGGGATTCCAGTTGGGCGCGAGGCTGCCCTCGAAATGCGGCAGCATCACAACGCCGTTGGCGCCGGCCGGCGACCCCGCCGCCTCCGCCGTCATCCGGTCGTAGGCATCTTCCAACCCGCAGTAATCGGGACAGAACCGTTCCTTGAACCAGCGGAAAATGGCGCCGGTGTTGAAAATCCCCGCTTCAACCATCCACTTCCCGGCCATGGCCGAGGCCTGGCACAGCACCCGGCATTCCGGTTCGAAAACCGGTTTGTCGGAATAGGACAGGACAAAGGATCCGGTGCCGGTATTGGCCTCCGCCACCCCCGGGCGGACCACGCCGAGTCCCATGGCGGCATTCTGCTGGTCCCCGCCGGCGATCACCACCGGCAACCCCGCCGGCAAGCCGGTGCGATCGGCAAGGGCCGGCCGCAACCCGCCGGCGATGGCACCGGGCGGCACCAGTTCGCACAGCCGCTCCGGGCCAATTCCGGCGAGTTCCAAAAGTTCCGGATCCCAACGGAAGGTCCGCAGATCCAGGAGGAGGGTCCGGCTGGCCTGGGTCCAGTCGGTCTTGTACTCGCCGGTAAGATGGTGGACGACGTAATCCTGGACGCCGAGAAACTTGGCGCCGGCCGCAAAGATCTCCGGTTCGTTGGCGCGCAGCCAGCGCAGCTTGGGGAGGACGAAGACGGGGTTCACCCGCAGACCGGTTTTCCGATAGAGATACTCAAGCCCGCAGATGTCCATCAGCTCCTGACAATCGCCGATGGTACGTTTGTCCTGCCACATGATGGCATGGCGGAGCGGCTGGCCGGCGCCGTCCAGCGGGATGAGGGAGGCCCGTTGCGAAGTCACGGCGATGCCTTCCGGCCGCAACCCCTCCCGGCGCAGATGCGCCGCCGCCTGACCCAGAACGTCGTCCGCCGCCGTGCTCCAGCTCCGCGGGTCCTGTTCCACCTGCAGCGGTTGCGGGTAGAGCGAATGGTATTCGTGACCACTGGTGAACAGATGGGTGCCGTCGTCGCCGTACACCACCGCCCGGGTGCTGGATGTTCCCACATCCAGGGCAATTATGGTTTTCATGAGCGTCAAGATTCCTTGCCAGAGGCCCGGCCGGTACGAAACCGCACCGGCGCGGTTGTCAACCGCGGTCCACTACCGCCGGGAAAAAGACTGCCGTGGTCAGCCGGTGCGGGAAAGGCGCGGTTCCCGAGCGCCTTCCCCGCCGGGCGGGATTACATCAGGCCGGGCAGTATCCCCGAGAACAGGTTCAGGATCAGCAGGACCACCACCGCCGAGACGCCGGCGATGGTGCCGCCGACGGTCCAGGCGAGAACGGTCTGTTTTACCGAAAACCCGCTGAACCGGTTCACGACCCAGAAGCCGGAATCATTGGGCAGGGACAGGCCGATACCGCCGGCGCAGATACCCAAAGCCACCAAGACGGGCGAAATGGGCAGGCTGGCGACGATGGGACCGAGGATGCCGGCGGTGGTGATGAGGGCGACGGTGGCGGAACCGGTGGTGGCGCGGAGGATCTGGGCGATGATGAAGCCGATGACGATCAGTAGGGCGCCGGTGCTGGACGACGTCCAGCCTTCCATGGTGTCGGCCAGAATCTTGCCGATGCCGGTGGCGTTGATCACCGCCGCCAGCGAGCCGCCGGCGCCGGTGATGATGAAGATGGAACCGGCTTTTTCGCCGCAGGTGGTGATAACGTCCTCAAACTTGCGGTTGATATAGGGGCGAAGACAAATAAAAGCTACCACCACGCCGATGAGCAAAGCGATATTTTTATCGCCGATAAACTTGAAGAAGTTGGCGCTCCCCTCGGACAGGTCGCACACCGTCGGCACCACCGTTCCCAGGAGAATGATCGCGATGGGCAAAAAGATGAGAAAAATACCCAGGGAGCCGCCCGGGCGTTTGTCCGTAGTGGCCGGTGCCACGGCCTCGGTTTCCTCGCCGTCGGCGAAATCATTGGCGTATTCCGGCCGGCGGCCGAGGCTTTTGGCGTAGAGGACGCCGGCGATGAAGGCGGCGATCAACGACACCAGCAACCCGTACAGCACCATCCAGCCGATATTGGCGCCGATGCCGGCGGCCACGGCCAGCGGCCCCGGCGTCGGGATGACGAGACAGTGGGTGACGATCAGGCCGACACCGAGGGCCGAGACCAAGGTGATATAGGGAATCCGACCCTTGCGGGCGATCTGTTTGATGAGATTGATAAGAATAACGAACGCGGCGTCGAAAAACACCGGCACCGAGACGATGACGCCGGTGAGGTTGACGGCGAGAACGGCGTTTTTCTCCCCGGTCATCCTGAGCATGGTGACGGCAATCTCTTCGGTCGCCCCCGACTCATAGAGAAGCTGGCCGAGAATGACGCCGAGCACGATGATGATCCCGATGCCTCCCATGG
>JAJBSZ010000041.1 GCA_020861125.1 Planctomycetota bacterium
CCTCCGTTGTGGGAGGACGGCATGGACGTCCTGGCCAAGGGTATCCTTGGCCTGACCAATTCCGGGCGCTTTCTCACGCCGCGTTCCCGGCGTTTTTTCAGGGACTGACCGCCCATGGCCAAAAAGAAGCCGCCGCCACCCCGTTCCGAAGCCGCGCCGACACCGCCGGCAGCCGAAACGACGGAGAAAAAGCCCAAGCCAGGCTGGCGGTCGGCGGTCGACTTTGTCGGCATGCTTGGCCTTGCCGTAATCTTTGCCCTATTGGTCAAGGGCTACGTCGCTGATATCTACCTCATCCCTTCCGGCAGCATGGAAACGGCCTTGCACGGCCGTCCGGATGGCGGCGACCGGATCTTCTGTTCCAAGCTAAGCTACCGTTTCCGCCCGCCGGAGCGCTGGGAGGTGGCGGTGTTTGAATTCCCCTACGAAGCGGCCCGGCGCGACCCGGCCTTCGTGGAAGTAAGTGAAACCTACAAGGGGCAGAATTTCGTCAAACGTCTCGTCGGCATGCCGGGCGAGTCCCTTGCCATCGCCCGCGGCGATATCTGGGTCCGGTCGGACTCCCGCGCCCCCTACCGGCGGCTGGTCAAACCCGATTCGGTGCAGCGCGGCATGTGGCTGCACGTCTACGAAGAAGACTTTCGGGACATCAGTCTGGAAGAGCTTTCCCGCTACTGGACCATCGCCGGCGACGAGACTTCCCTGGCGCCGGGCGGTCCCCTCCACCTCCGCCCCGGCGCCGGACCGGCTCGTCTTACCTACCGGCCTCTGGTGCCAGTCGGCCAGGACCGCCTGCAGATGCAGGAACTGCCAGGCATTCCCGATCGTTATGTCCTGCAACAGCCGGTCCAAATGCGATGCCGTGCCCTGGACCCAGAAGGCGCCGTCTGCGGCCATCAGTTCGTCGTCTCGGTGCAGACCCACAACGTCCAAGGCCGCTGTCCCCGCTGCGGCACCATGCAGGACGAAGCCGCCGCCATCTTCTACCACCGCCGTTCCGGCTTGCCGGTCGGCGGCCGCACCGCTGGCCGCTACGCCGTCAACCCAGCCCTGGTGCCCCAAGGCGAGGACGCCATCCGGGGCTCCGAATACCACATCGTGCCCGATCTCCGGGTGGTGGGGGATTTCTCCTTCGACAGCGATCGATCGCGGCTGACTGTGGAATTCCGCGAAGACGCTCGCGCCGTCCAGGTCGGTTTTTCCGGCGACGGCGTGGTGGAGGTCCGCGCGAACGACGCCCCGTCGCGGCCGGAACACCGCATGGTCGTCCCCATCCAGCCCGGCGCCAGGCACCGCCTGGAATGCTACGTGGTGGATGGCACCGTCCGGGTGTTCGTCGATGGCGAAACCGCAATCCTGGAGACTGCCGTCTGGAGCGACGACCGGCGGCCCCAGGCTCGGAGCCTGCCCCGGTCCTCGGGGGTCGGTCTGGCGGCGGAAGGGGACGGCATCGGCGTCCACCGCCTCGCCATCGACCGGGATATCTTCTACTATAGCGGCTGGGAATCGGGCAACGGCGAACGCTACCGGGGCTTCAACGCCCAGGGCGAGATCCATATCGACGGCGACAGCTTTCTACCCATGGGCGATCACGCCCCCAGCTCCTTCGACGCCCGCAGTTGGGGACCGGTGCCCCTGCGCGCGCTCCGGGGGCCAGCCCTGTTTATCTGGTGGCCGCCGGAACGCCTGCAGCGCATCGCATCGCCCTAACCCGGGCGGACTCCGCCGGGAACGGCGTTATGCCTGGCCGGCGAAATTGGAAGTCAGAAGCGGGAGGAACGTAAGCCATGGTATTTTCCCAACGCGGTATCGCCCGGCACAAGCAGAAGGTCGTGGTTCTCGGCGCTGGTGAAATTGGCTACAATCTGGCGGCGCGCCTGTCCAAGGAAAACCGGCAGGTGGTGATCGTCGATCTGGACCCGGAAAAAGTGCAGGCGGTGCAGAATTCTCTCGACGTCCAGGCTCTGGTGGGATCCGCCTCCAGCCCCTCGGTCCTGGAAGAGGCCGGCACGGGGGACGCCGGCATCGTCGTGGCGGTGACCGGCAGCGACGAAATTAACCTCCTCGCCTGCCTGTTTGCCAACCTGCAGAACCCCACTTCGATCAAGCTTGCCCGCGTCCAGGACGAGGAATACGCCCGGATGAGCGAGGTACTCGGGCCCGACTACATGAACGTCAAGGCCATCATCAACCCGGACAGCGAAGTCGTCAACACCATCCACCGCATGCTCCAGCTCCCCACCGCCGTGGACTACGGCGAATTCGGCAACGGCCGGGTCAAGGTCATGGCTATCGAAGTCCACGCCGGCCCCCTGGTTGGCAAACCCCTGACCCAATTCCCGGGCATCGCCCGCGACCGCGGCGTCCGGGTCAGCGGCATTCTCCGGGGCGAACGGCTGGTCCTGCCGTCCGGCACCGACACCATCGAAGCTGGGGACGTGGTGTATTTCGTTTGCCTGGAGGAAAGCGTCAAAACCGTCCTGGCCGTCACCGGCTCCGCCTTTAAACCGATCCGCAGCCTCTGCATCGTCGGCGGCGGCGACATCGGTCTCCGGCTGGCCCGCAAGCTGGACGGCGAGGGCTACCGGATCAAGCTGGTGGAGAAAAACGCCGACCGGTGCGCCGTGCTGGCGGATCAACTCCAGCATGTGGTGGTGCTGCACGGCGACGGCACGGACCGGGACTTCATGCGCGACGAAAACATGGGCGAGATGGACATGGTCATCGCCCTCACCGGCGACGAGGAGACCAATATCCTCACCTGCCTGCTGGTGAAATCCATCGGTGCGCCCAACACCATCACCCGGGTCAACAAGAACGGCTATATGCCCATCGTCCGCGCCATCGGCCTCAAGCTGTCGGTGAACCCGCGCCTGGCGGCCACCAACTACATCGTCCATTACCTCCGGCGCGGTCTGCTCCTCTCCACCCTCACCACCCACGACGAGGACGTCGAGATGCTGGAGGCGGTACTCACCGAGCACTCCCGGCTTCTCGGCAAACCGATCAAGGAATTCGTCTTCCCGTCCGGCACCAACCTGCTGGCGGTGATGCGCTGGGACGAGGTTTTCATTCCCCGGGGCGACAGCGTGCTCCAGACCGGGGACCGGGTAATCCTCATTTGCGAACGGGAATGTCTGGACTGGATCGACAGCCACCTCATCGGACGGTGATATTGGCGAAAGCGCGGGAGGTTGCCGGACCATGCGGATACGGGTGATTCTGAATATTATCGGCGGATTGGCCCTGGCCACCGGGGTCAGCATGGCCCTGCCGGTGGCGTTTTCCCTCTATTACGGCGACGATGGTCTGATGCCGCTCCTCGGCGGCATGGCTACCGCCTGCCGGCTGGGCG
>JAJBSZ010000397.1 GCA_020861125.1 Planctomycetota bacterium
ATTTCCTGCTGCAGCCGGACTTTGTCGCTGCCGTATTTCTTCTGCATCTCTTTCATGACCGGCGCAAGTTTGGACATCCGGTTCATGGAGACAAAGGTTTTCCGGTTGAGCGGATGCAGGAGGATTTTGATAATAATGGTGACGGCGATGATAGCCAGCCCGTAATTTCCGAGGAACTTGTCGAAAAAGGTGAGCAGCCGTACCAGCAGCCGACTGATGAAATCCAGATAACTGATGGTATAGGATACCAGTCCGCGCAACCGTGGATCGGCGTCCTCCATCAAGGTATCCACAGCCGGACCGGCGTAGAGGAGATAGGAAGCTACGTGGCTTTGCCCGGCCGGAATGGTGCCGCCCTGGATGCGCAGGGAGGTTTCCTCGAACAGGGGGACATTGCCGCTCGCCGTGGTGGCGCGGGGTTGGTGGCGGAGGGTTTCCACGATATCCGGGAACGGGATGTAGTCGGGATCGCCCGGGAAGAGCCGACGGCCAGCGCCGTCGGTGGCGGTAATGACGGCCGGATCTGCGGTCATGACCGCGGTGAAAAACCGGTTTTTAGCCCCGATCCAGCCGAGGTTGGCCCGGTTGTCGGGGTCGGAATGGCGGTCCTTTTTCGCCAAATCCGGCAATGGTCTCCGTTCGATTTCCACCGAGGCGGAAGCAACCGAAGGCTGCCGGGCGGTGAGGATGTTAATAATGCCGAACTGGCTGCTATCGTCATCGGCGATCAGGCCGGCCGGGCCAATGAGCGTATAGGCCAATTGCCTGCCGCCATCAGCGAGGTTGCGCCACACGATCTCCATGCCAATAGTGAAATCAGCCAGGTCGGCATCGCCCATACCTGGAAAACGGAATGTTTTGTGTATTTCCCAGCCGTCGACCACGGCGCGGAAGACCAACGCCGTGCCCCGCTGGACCTCCGGGCCGGGCTCAGGCGTGATCTCCGCCCCCGCCGGCGCCTCGATCAGTTCGTACCGGAGGGAATCAAGACTAACGGTGGTGGTGGGTTGCCGGCTGTCGCCGGTGGTGAGGCTGGAGAGCCGCAGGCTGTCCTGCCCCGGCGCCATACGGTTTAACAGGATAACGCGGTTGGAAGGCAGGTCATTCTGCGGTTGGCGATGAAAGCCGAGGAGACGGTAGCTGGTCAGGCCGGCGCCGGTGGAGGAAAAGACGGCCTCGTACCCGTGGCCGTGCTTTTCATCGTCGCCTATCCGGACGCTGACGGCATAGTCTCCGGTTGGCTCGAAGTCGAAATCACCACCAGTGGCCGACCCGGTGGCGGCGGTGGCGCCGGGCGCCGGCGGCGGCAACGGCTCTACAGCCTGCCGGCGCTCCGGTGCCGGCGCCGGCGCCCGCTGCGGGTAGAAATACTGCATGAGCAGAAAAACCGTCATGCCGATAGCCAGCATGAGGCCAAATCGTTGTTTTGCGTCTTCGTTCACTGTGGATACCTCTTCTGCATCAGCGCGGGAACCTGCCCGCCCCGCCAAGCCGGCAACGGCCTGTTGTCCGCATCCTGGAAACTACCAGGCACAACGCCCACGGCCTGAATACGGGCCCAACACTGGTGGCCGGCTGAACACGACCCGCCGGTATACAAGGCGCCGGGGCGTTTACGCCCCGGCCTCCCCCGCCGTCTGGTTCGATTCCCGTCGCAGGGCTTCCTCGTATCCCGGCGGCGGGTCATAGCCGCCCTGGGCGAAGGGATGGCAGCGGGCGATCCGCCACGCGCCCAAAAAAAAGCCACGCACCACTCCACGGGCGGTGACGGCGTGGATCATATAATGGCTGCAACTCGGTTCATAGCGGCAGATATTCGGCCACAGGCGGCTCAGCGTTTTCTGGTAAGCCCGCACAGCGGCGATCACCAACCAGGATAACGGGCGTCGCCACGGAATTATTCGGGCCGCCCGGGCCGGGGGAAGGCGGAAGCAGCCCGTACCGCCCGTTCCACCGCCATAGCCACATCCCGCTCCACCTCCGCCCACGTCGCCTCCATGAGTCCCGGCCGTGCCACCAGGGCGAAATCCCAGCCCGGCGGCAACCGGTGCTTTTGCAGTCGCCAGGCGGCGCGCAAGACCCGCCGCAGACGGTTGCGGACTACGGCGCATCCCAGTTTCTTTCCCGCCACGGCGGCGATCCGGGACGTGGCGTCGCCATTGACCAGCGCCCTGACCGTTACCTTGCCCGCCGAACCCCGGTACCCTTCGCGGAACAGCATGCCCACGCGTTCGCGACCCCGCAGGCGCTCCCGTTTCGGCAGATCGTGCATCGGCATCGAGTTCCAGTAAAGAAAATCCTGAATTGTGCAGGCATAATCGTCATTGTCAAGGGCAAAGAGGAAAAATCGGCCCGGGCGGACGACCCCGGAGAACCCGTCTCCACTCCCACCGGAAGGTCCTCGAAACGGTTAGAGTCCGGGCGCGGATCCGGACGATAGGAAACTGTGAATCTGTTTACGAATTCAGGGTCGTTTGGGGAAAATTCATGGCCAGCCACGCCGCACGTCACGGAAGAGCCGCCGGTATAGGTATTGTTATCTCCTGGGCCCTGGCCTTCGCCGTCGCCCTGACGGCGGATGTTGACGTGGAGATCTACGACGGCAACAACAGCCTCGATAGCAGCGACTGGTCGAGCGGTATCGGCTCAATCATTATCCGTCCCAACGAGCACACGGTGGGCGACCGGATCGACGTCACGGTCACCGACGACGGCAGCTCGGCCACCTTGTCCGGCGATCTGATCATCGCCACCGCCAGCCAGGATGACGATGCCGTCGTGCCGGTGGATTTCACCGTGAACGGCGCCGATTTGACCTTCGACAAATCGCTCCAGATAACTGCCGGCGACGGTGGTACGGTGGCATGGACCCTGGAAAACGGCGCCGCGGTGCGCTTTCAGGATGTTCTGGACGACGACGGCGATCCAGGCGGTCGGGTGGTGGATCCGTATGAAGAGGGCTTCGATCCCACCGCATTCTCCCGCATTAACGCTCTGGACAACGGGGTGCCCGAGGAATCGGCCTCCCTCATCCAGATAACCGTGGACGGCAGCAGCCTGGTTTTCGACCGGCACCTCTATATCAAGGACGAAACCGCCCGGTTTGGCGAGACCGACGATAGTACCCTACGGGTTACCGGCACGGGCGGGCTGGTGGCGGTGGACGGTATGCTGTACCTGGACGACGGCCGCATCACCATCGATGACGGCGGTGCCCTGACGGCCGGGCTGTTGGTAGTGGGATCGGTGGATACCGCCACCGGCAATGCCATAACCGTGGAATCCGGTGGCTCCCTCGCTGTGGCCCAATGGTTCCTCCTCGGGAACGGGACCCTCACGGTTCAGGAT
>JAJBSZ010000276.1 GCA_020861125.1 Planctomycetota bacterium
TGGTTCTTTTGTTTTTATGCTCCTGGTTTTTATTTTGGTGGGCCCGGCTGTTTTCTGGCTACTGTTCGTTAAAAATGGGGGGCCCGCCCGGGTGGGGGGCCCCGACAGGAGTTTGGGTCTAGCAACCCACCACAGAACAGCGGTGTTACTGGGCGACGACAATCGCCATGCTGGGCTGGTAGAAGATGGTGGATTCAGCCTTGGTGACCGGGCTTTCCAGTTCGTTGGCGATAGCTTCAGCCACGAACCGCTTATCGCCGTTGGAGGTGGCCTTGACGGTCACGGTCCAGGAGACGGTGGCACCCTTGGGCAGCACCGGCACCGGCGCGAAGACCACGGTGTTATCGCTCGTCTGGGCCACAGTGGTGACGCCGTCGCCGCAGAGGAACTGCATGCCTTCGTCCAGCTTGACCGTGTAGCGCAGGTTGGTGGCGTCACGGGAACCGGTGTTGGAGGCGGTGACGGTGTAGGTGACTTCGTTGCCAAGAGCCACCGGGTCGCAGCTATCCGAGAGGCTGGTGGCGATACCGGGGACACCCACCAAGTTCAGGCAGTGGCTGACGGACTTGGCGTCGGCACAGCGGGCGGTAACGCTGAACTCGGAGCCGATGCTCCCTTCCACCAGGGAAGTGCCGCTCAGGCAAACAGTGCGGCTTTCGCCAGGGTTAATGGTGCCGAGGGCCCAGGCGATGCGGCCACCCTTGCTCACCTTGCCGTTGTCGGAGACGGATTCGATCTTGAAGTTGCCGGTGATGCAATCGGTGAGGATGACGTCACGGGCCGGCGAATCGCCCTTGTTGGTCACGGTGATCTGGTAGGGCACCGAGGTGCAAATATAGCCGTCGGCCGGGCCGGTGGCCATCAGCTCCAGTTCCGGCGCCACGATCTTGATGCTGGCTTCGGACTGGGAGTAGCAGTTGCGGTCGGCGGTAACACAGGCGACATTGGTGAATTCACCGGTCCGGGTGGCCTGGAGGTCCACGGTGAAGGTCTTGTGGCCGCCCACGGGAATGCTGCCGACGTTGATGTTGATTTCCGACTGGCCATCCTTGGTCAGGAGCCCTTCCGGGAGCGTGTCGGTGATGCAGACGTTGCTGGCGACGGTGCTGCCGACATTGAAGACGGTCAGGCACATCGGGATGACATCGCAGATGTCGGCCACGGCCGGGAGGGTCTTCTGGATCTCGACGTTGCACTGGACCACGCGGGTCATGAGAGGCAGGGGCATCTCATAGCAGATCTTCGCGAGGGAGTTGGAGACGATGCAGCCGGTCTGGTACGCGCTGCCGGTGATGGTGATGAGCTTGGCGGTCTTGGCGGGAATCGTGCCCAGATCCCAATACATCTTGCCATTCTCTTCCCGGGTCGGCTTGGGCTCGACGCTCTGCAGCGCAAACCCGGCGGGAACCACATCCTCGAGGTTGACGGCGATCATGTCGATGGCGGAACGGTTGGAAATCTGAATCTGGTAGCAGAAGGTATCGCCGACGATGACCTCAGCCGGTCCCTGCTTTTCCAACAGGACGATAGCGGCTTTGGGTTCGTTGCACGGCCCGGGGAACCCGCACCAGGAATACAACGTACCTTTTTTCTCGACATAATTGGCATTGCCCATGCCTTCGCCGGCCGAAGCGGCGGTGGCGAGGAGCGCCACGGCTATGGCCAACCCTACTCCCAACACTCGTTTCATGTTATCTCTCCTCCCAATGATGTATATAACACATTCAAGATTGCAAAACTCGATAATTCCTTCTCCCCAATGAACAAAACTGACCCGCAATACGCAGAAACGGGTCAAGGCCTATAATGCCGCATAACGGGTAAAAGTCAAGTAGTATTCCTTCGCATATTTCTTTCAAAAAAAATCGGCAACAAATATCGTAACCATAACATAGGTTTCCTTATATTGTTAAATCGACCATTTTTTCGTCGGCGCCGCAAAAAAAGCTGCACTTTTTCCTCTCCGGTTCCGGCGAATATTATCGGCAACCCTGTAGGAAACGCCGCCCGCGTGAATTCAGTCACGGTTAACTCGCCTCCGGACTTCGTTTTTCGCTCCTAGCGGCATCTCCAGCCCCTGCTGCCGGTTGTCCGAACAGGTCAGAAGGAAAATCCTACCCGCAGGCCGACGAGATCGCCCCGCCGGCGGTCGGTCGAGGCCGCATCGCCCCGCCGCCGGAACCATTCGTGTCCATACTCCGCCAGCAGGAAAGCGCCGGCGGGGAATTGGTACCGGACATGGAACGCCAGGCGGTAGTAGTTGTCCACCGTTTCTGCTGCCGGGTCCCGTATCCGCAGGCCTTCGACCACGGCGCCCACCCGCCAGGCCACCGTCAGATCCCGGGCCAGGCCAATTTGCCAGGCGTCGGTGGCGTAGCCTTTGGTGAAGTTCCAGTCCCAGCCGTGACTGTATTCGCCATACAGGCGCCAGTCGCCCTGCCGCCAGTCGAAGCCGAGGGATAGGGCATAGGCTTTGTTCCGGCCGGCGGCGTCGGACGGCACGTCGATTCGCCAGTGGGTGCGAGCCATGGCGGCGGATCGGGCCAGCATGACGCTCGCCTCCAGCGTCAGTTCTTCCACTGGCCGCAGCCACAGGCGGCCGGCGGCGCCGACATCGGCCGCGGTGCGGCCGCGGGTCCGGTCCCGGAATCGTTCCCGGTACTCGGCGCTGTGGGGTTGGAACACCGCCGCCTCCACCCGCCAGCGCTCGTCCCATTCGTAGGCGGCGCCGGCCACACCGGCGCGATCGATTTGGCCGGGCCGCATCGGTGCCAGACCGGTGCCGGTGGCATCGGGCGGTTCGACGATAAATATCCGGCCTTCGGCGGAATCGGCCCGGTTGGCGGCGTGGTGGTAGTTTTGGATCATTCCGAGGGTGACATCCTGGCCGTAGGGGGCCCGTCCTTTGCCGGCGAAAAACCCCAGTCCGGTGCCGCCCACCGCCCGCATGACCACCAGCGCCTCTTCCAGGATCTCGTCCCGATCCCGGGCCGGATCGCCATTGGCGCTGGCGTCGAGTTTGAAAATGGCCCGCAGGCTGGGGTGGACGTCGGCGACGATGCGGAGGTTGGCCTGGCGGACTGACAGGTCGCCGACCCTGAGGGACGTTTTGGGGTCGGCCCGACTGACCGGCATGGACCGATACGTATAATCGACCCGTATTTCGCCGCCGATCGTGACGGCGGCGGTGCGCCGGAGGGACAGCATTTCCGCCGGTGGCGTCGCAGCCGGGTACCAGCCGTCCCGATCGGCACCGGCGGCCGCGCCGACCCGGCCCATCACCAGCAGGACCACCCCCATGGTCGCAATGGCGAATACATCCCGCATCATACCCCGCAGTTCCCCTC
>JAJBSZ010000384.1 GCA_020861125.1 Planctomycetota bacterium
CTTAGGGGCGGGCGGGTTACGGTGGTGGCCAGTGGAAAATTCGTCCTCTCCGCCATGACTTTCGCCGAGTATTTCAGCAAAACCGAAGCGGTACAGGCCGTGGATACCACGGCCGACGTGGCCCTTTTCGGTGCGGTCATCGCCCCGGCGCTGGATATTACGCAGCGCTTCGTCGGGGAAGAACCCGCCTGCGTGGTGACGCGGGGGTATAACGAGGATATGCGCTTTTTTCTGCCGCCGATGGGAATTCAGGTCCAGGTTCTGCCCCGGATAACGACCGATGACGGACAACCCATCAGCGCGTCGCGCGTGCGTGCACTCGTTAAAGCCGAGGACTGGTCCGCTCTGGAACCGTTGGTACCGGAGCATGTCAGCCGCTATTTACGGGAGGCTGGTAAATCCGACCTCCGGCAGTAACCATGCCTAGGCTAGGTCCTAAAACCAGGCGATGGCATGCCTGTTGGCACGAGTCACACGCCCCATACCAAGCGCAGTACCGCGCCGATCACGAGTCCCGTCACGGCACCCGCCGCCAGGACGATCCCCTTATTGCGGTCGCCCAGCCGCCGGCGCAGGGTAATGTTGTTGGAAAACATCATGAGCACCAGGGAGCCGAAAAGGTAAAATCCGGCGCAGACGATTATCCTGGCAATTTCCAGGGACAAATCCAGGTTCGGCAGGGCATGGTACAGCTGGCCGTACACCCCGAGACTCATGCCGGCGGCGAAGAGATGGGCTTCCACCAGGTGCCGCCGGTGATTCTCGCGCCGGGCGGTGCCCCGGCGGGGCCGCTCCAGGGCGGCAGGGTCCATCTCCAACAGTTCCACTTCCACATCGTCCATGGTCTGTCCTCGTCGCAAGCAGCCAGCCGCCGTCCGCCTACAAGATATAGCGTGACAAATCCTCGTTACCGGCGATATCCGCCAGCCGGCCACGCACCGTATCGCCCGTTATGGTTATCGTCTGTCCGGCCAGATCCGGGGCGTTAAAGGAGATGTCCTCCAGCAACTTCTCCATGATGGTATGGAGCCGCCGGGCGCCGATATCCTGGGTTGTCTGGTTGAGGCTGGCGGCAAAATCGGCCATGGCGTCGAGGGCGTCGGGGGTGAATTCCAGGGTTATCCCTTCCGCACCCAACAGCAATTGGTATTGCTTGCACAGGGCATTTTTCGGGTGGGTCAGGATCTTCTTGAAATCATCGCGGCTGAGGGGGTTCAGTTCGACGCGAATCGGAAACCGCCCCTGAAGCTCGGGGATGAGTTCTGACGGTTTATGGCCATGGAAGGCCCCGGCGGCGATGAAGAGGATATGATCCGTCTTCACCGGACCATATTTGGTGACCACGGTCGCCCCTTCCACGATAGGCAGGAGATCCCGCTGTACCCCTTCCCGCGAGACGTCCGGCCCGTCGCCCCGCTGGGATCCGATGACCTTGTCGATTTCATCGATGAAAATTATGCCGCCCTGTTCGACCCGGTCTATGCCTTCCCGCTGCACCGATTCGTCATCGATAAGTTTTTCCGCTTCCTCCTGCTGGAACAAGGTGAGCGCGTCGGAAACCGATACGCGGCGGGTCTTGCGCTGGGTCGGGATCATCTTGCCCAGCATGTCCTGCATCTCCATGGCCATCTCGTCGGAGCCGACGGCACCGAAAATGCCTGCCATGGGCGGCGGCGCGTTGGTCTCGATTTCCAACTGCTTGTCGGCGAAGCCGCCTTCCCGCAGCTGGACGCGGAGCTTTTCCCGGGTCCGGGAATACCGCTCGGCCGCCTTTTTCCCTTCTTCGGAATCCAAGTCGCCGGTCGGTCGCGGCAAAAGAAAATCCAGCACCCGCTCCTCCGCCGCTTGCCGCGCCGCCGCCGACACCCGGGTCATCGCCTCGGCCTGAACCTGGGCGATACCGGCTTTGGCGAGGTCGCGGATCATGGACTCGACGTCCCGGCCATGATAGCCGACCTCGGTGTATTTGCTCGCTTCTACCTTGAGAAAGGGCGCTCCCGTCAGGTCGGCGAGGCGGCGGGCGATCTCCGTCTTGCCGACACCGGTGGGGCCGATCATGATGATGTTCTTCGGCGTCACCTCGTTCCGCATATCCGCATCGATCTGCTGCCGCCGCCACCGGTTGCGGATGGCGATGGCCACCGCTTTCTTGGCGTCGCGCTGGCCGATGATATACTCGTCCAGCTTCTCGACGATACGGGCGGGCGGGAGGTCGTCCATAGAGCTTCTTCGTGCTTCACTGCGCATTGCCTGATTTCCTTGCTGGTACGGTGGCGGTGCCGTTAGCGATCGCCAACGGGACGGCCGAAAATTTCCGCCGCGATAAAGGCGTCGCGGGCCGCGGCCGGGTTCCGCAGGCGCCCGGCGACCGGCGAGAGACCCCGCCCGGAGCTGGCCGGCTCGGGACTGGCCGTCGACATCGCCAGCTGGCCGTCGGCGGTTCGTTGCCGTTTCGAGGCCGCTGTGTTGGGACGGTAGGTCCGCGGCGGCACCGGCCGTTCCAGGGACGCCGTCTGGCGCGTCACCGGCGACAAGGCCGGCGAGGTCATCGGTTCCGGCGGCGGTGGTGACGGCGCCCGCTCCTCACCCTCGGGGACGCCGATCACCTGCCGTACCAGGTCTTCAAACGAAACCGGCCGCGGTTCCGCCTCCGGCGAATCGGTGGGGCGGGTCTGCCGCCGGGGCGTGGCCTTCTTGTTCACGTCCAGCCCCAGCAGCTCCATGATGATGGATATAAGCAAGTCCATAGGACCCTTCCGGATTTTACTGTTTACCGGTGTCGCCACCGCCGCCGATGGCAGTGCGCATATCGGTATCGGCCTTGATGTTGTTCATCCGGTAGTAATCCATGATGCCCAAGTTACCGCTGCGGAACGATTCAGCGATGGCCATGGGTATCTGGGATTCGGCTTCCACCACCTTGGCGCGCATTTCGGAAATCCGCGCTTCCTGCTCGGCCTGGCTGGCGCGGGCTTCGGCGGCCCGCTTTTCGGCATCGGCCTGCGCCACCTGTTTTTTCGCCTGGGCCCGGTCGATCTCCAGCTTGGCCCCGACGTTTTCACCGACGTCGACGTCGGCGATGTCGATGGAGAGGATGTCGAAGGCCGTGCCGGCGTCGAGGCCCTTGGCCAGCACCGCTTTGGAAATGCGGTCGGGGTTTTCCAGCACCTGCTTGTAGTCCACGGCGGAACCGATGGCGGAGACGATGCCTTCGCCGACGCGGGCGATGATGGTCTCATCGGTAGCGCCGCCCACCAGGCGTTCGATGTTTGTGCGAACGGTGACGCGCGCCTTTACCTTCAGCTGGATCCCGTCCTGGGCCACCGCGTCCAGGGTCACCTT
>JAJBSZ010000154.1 GCA_020861125.1 Planctomycetota bacterium
CAGCACCACCTTCTGCTGGTTGCCGCCGCTCAGGTTCGCCACCGCCTGGTCGCGGGACGGGGTTTTGATGGACAGCTTGGCGATCATGTCGTCGGCGGCCCGCCGCTCCGCCCGGCGGTCGTAAAAGAATCGACCGAGCTTGGGAATGATGCTGAGCACCGCGTTGGCCGCTACCGAGAACTTCAGGATGAGCCCCAGGTATTTGCGGTTCTCGGGCACCAGCACCACCCGCCGGCGGATCATCTGGGACGGATTACGGGGCCGGCATTCCCGACCCTGGTAGGTCAGGCGGCCGGAGACGATGCGGTTCATGCCGAGCATGGCTTCCGCGATCTCCGTCCGGCCGGAGCCGACCAGCCCGGCCAGCCCTACCACTTCGCCGGCGTGCACCGCCAGGTTGAGATGGCGCTGGCCCTTTTCCAGGGTGACGTCGTCGAACTTCACCAGCTCCCGCCCCGGCGGCACCACAGTGCGGTTGTAGAAGCTGGACACGTCGCGGCCGACCATCATGCGGACGATATCGTCGTCGGTGATGGCGGCGACCTCGCAGGTGTCGATCTTCCGGCCGTCCCGGAGCACCGTGACCCGACTGGCGATCTTCCGGATTTCTTCCAGGCGGTGGGAAATGTAGATCACCGC
This sequence comes from Planctomycetota bacterium, assembly GCA_020861125.1. The sequence continues at coordinate 640 of JAJBSZ010000154.1, forward strand.
CACCCCCTGTTCCTTCAGCCTCATTATTCGGGCGAACAGGCTGGTAACCTCGCGGTCGGTGAGAATTGCCGTCGGCTCGTCGAAGATCACCACGCGCGGATTCAGGTTGATGACCCGCGCGATGTCGATCATTTTCCAGATGGACGGCGGGAAACGGGTGACCGGCTGGTTGACGTCGATGTCGACGCTGAATTCACGGAGCAACGCGGCGCTCTGCCGCTCCATGGCGGCGAGATCGAAGGAGCCGAGGGCGTTCCGTCGCGGCTCGCGGTTCAGGAAGATGTTCTGCTTGACGCTCAGCCACGGCACCAGCATCAGCTCCTGATGCACCCCTTCGATGCCCAGTTGCGAGGCGTCGAAGGGCGAGCGGAAGCGCACCGGCTGGCCGTCAAAGAGGATCTCGCCGGCTGTGGGCGCGTGGGCGCCCAGGAGGATTTTGATCAAGGTGGATTTGCCGGCGCCGTTTTCTCCCACCAGCGCATGCACCTCCCCGGCCATGACCTGGAAGCTGACGTCGGCCAGGGCGACGACGCCCGGGAAGGTTTTCCGAATGTTCCGAACTTCGATGAGCGGGGTTGCCATACGCTATTCCATGCACGAGGCCCGAGAGATGGCACTCCAGTTTCACGACGGCACGAGACGATCCTACTTCTACCGACAGCAGAACCGCGCCCGCCGCCGCCACCACCGCCGCCGCCGCCGCCGTCACCGGGAACGGGCACGGCACCGGCACCATCACCAGTAACGGCAACGGCACCAGCAAGACACGGCACCGGCGTGGTCGGATGGGGCGGGGGGAGGGTAGCCAGGGAGTTCCCGGCCTCCGCTCCCCCAGGACCGCCCCGGGGGGTCAGGTGGTCCGGCTACTGGAAGTCGGCCGGGATTTTCCACCAGGCGATCTTGTCGATGTAGTAGTCGATGTTGTCGCTGTCCACGATCACCCCCTCCATGCCGCCGAAGTCGGGATAGGGGATGAGGCGGCTGGGCGGGGTGGAACCGTCATTCAGGTACTGGACGAGATAGGCGGCGCCGAGCCAGCCGAGGGAAGGCGGGTCGGAGTTGATGGAGACGTCCATGCGGCCTTCCTTGATGGCGTGGCTGGCGTCTTCGTTGCAGTCGAAGCCGGCCACCAGGATGCCGCCGTTGACGGCGCGGCCGGTCTTGTAGCCCGCCCCTTCGAGGGCCATGAGGGCACCCATGGCCTGTTCGTCGTTGGCGCCGATCACCGCGTCGATCTCACTTTCCGGGTACTGCTGGATCAGGTTTTCCATCACCTGCATGGCGTCGACGCGGCGGAAGTTGGCCGGCTGTTCGGCGATGATCCTGATGTCGGGAAAATCCTTGAGGGCGTCGTGGATGGCGTTGTTGCGCTCGATGGCGTTCTGCGCTTCCGGCGGCCCGGAGAGGTTGATGATGTTGCCTTTGCCGCCCAGCTTTTCCGCGATGTAGAGGGCGAGGTACTTGCCCGAGTCGTAGTACTGGGTGCCGAACCAGCCGAAGGTCTTTTCGGTGTTGGCCGAGGTTCCCTCGATATAGACGGGAATGCCGGCCTCGAACGCCCGTTCGACGCAGGGCACGATGCCGTTGGAGTCCACCGGGTGGACGATGATGGCGTCGACGCCGCGCTGGACGAGATCGTCGACGATGCGGGACTGTTCCTCGACGCTGTCGTTCTTGGCCGGCGCCAGCACCAGCGGTTCAAAGCCCATGGAACGGCCGGCGGCGATGAAGCCGGCGCCGTTGCCGTTCATCCAGGGGTTGGTGTTGTTCTTGAGGACGATGGCGATGGTATACGGCCGGTCCGCCTTGACGTCCGAGGTCACCTCCCAGCCCAGACCCTTGATGGGATACTCGTCCAGCGCCTTGGCGCCGGACATGTCGATGGCCCGGGCGCCGCCCGCGCAGACGCCGACGGCGAGAAAACAGACAACCGCCGACCAGAGGATTTTCTTCATGCGTCGCTCCTTGTGTGGGGTACGTTTCCGCCGCGACCGCGCGGCCGTCCAACCTTTTCCCCCGGCCGCCGGCTGCCCGACGGCCGGGGAACGCCTTATTGCTTGCCGCCGAAGCCGTAGATCCAGCTCTTTTTCCAGTCGAAGCGATCCCCGTTGTCGGGGTAGTTGTACTGGAACATGTCCTGATCGTCGGGGTAGGTGAACATGCCGCCGGAGCGCATGATCACCGGCTTGATGGGCGAGCGGTTCATGCGGATGATCTCCACGAGTTGCATGGGGTCGATGACCGAGCTGGCCCAGTTCTCGTAGTGGTCGGGGATGAGCACCTTGGCCCGGAGCGCCTCCGCCACCCGGAAGAGGTCGTACGGGGTCATCTTGTCGGTGATGCCGGGGGCGTTGTAGCCCATGTTGCCGATCACCACGTCGATGGCGTTGCGCTGGCCGACGGCGGCATAGCCGTTGTGGAAGAGGGAATCGCCCAGGTACATCATGCTCTTGCCGCCGGTGGTGAGGATATAGGAGACGGCGTTCACGTCATAGTCGATGGGCGCGCTGGGGTCGTAGTCGTCGCCGGTCATGCTGGCCATGCTGTCGAAGTTCACCTCCACCGTGACCTCGACGTCCTTGAAGGTGAGCTTGTCGCCCGGTTTCACCTGGATGATGCGGTCCTCGGGCACGCCCCATTCCCGGAACTTCTTGGTGGTGTTGGCGGGGCCGACGTACTTGCAGGTGGTGGTGTTGAGGGT